>VGZZ01000013.1 GCA_016872285.1 SAR202 cluster bacterium
GGCAGGCACTTGGGGCACCCTCATCGGCGCGGGCGGCGGCTTCATCATCGTCCCCCTGCTCCTCTTCCGCGACTCCACCCTGGAAGCGGCCACCGTCACCGCCGTCTCCCTCATCGCCGTCCTCGCCAACGGCATCTCCGGCACCCTCGCCTACCTGCGACAGATGCGCATCGACTACAAAAGCGGCGTCGCTTTCCTACTGGCGACCCTCCCCGGCGGCGTCATCGGCGCCATCATCGTCGACTACATCGACCGGGTCCCCTTCCAGGCTACCTTCGGCGTCCTCCTGGGCCTGGTCGCCCTCTATATCCTTTATCGCAGCGTCCGTGGCATCGCCAAAGCCAGGGCCGCCCAGCGCGGCGAGCCTCGACGCCTGGTGGACAGCGGCGGGAATATTTACGAGTACATCGTGAACATCAGACTGGGCGTCGCCATCTGTTTCTTCATCGGCTTCCTCTCCAGCATGTTGGGCGTCGGCGGCGGCATCTTCTCCGTCCCCGCCTTCACCCTTATCCTCGGCATACCCATCCAGGTCGCCGCCGCCACGTCGCAGTTTATGTTAATCGGCACCGCCTCCGTCGCCAACATCACCAACATCTCCCAGGGCGACCTCAACGGCTTCTGGCTGAATGCCCTGGCCCTGTCCATCGGCGCCATCGCCGGCGCCCAGCTAGGCGCGCGGCTGGCAAAACGCATCGGCTCCGTCTGGACCTCCCGCGCCCTGGCCCTGGGCCTGCTGGTCGTCGGCGTCAGGTTGGCGATAGCGGGGTTTTCAGAATAGTCCGGATGTGGCAGGAAGACCGAAGCTGGTGAAATAACGCGGCCCTATTACCCCCAGCTTTGTACTATCATGTGATGAAGATGTGAGGGGGCCTTTTTATGAAGGCGGTTGTGGTGTTAATTTTCTTATTGGCCCTCAGCGCTGCCTGCGGAGTCACGGAGATAAGCACGCCCACAACCCCTCCGCGAGGCATGGCATCACCTACTGATACTCCTGTGCCAACCGCCGCGAGCACAGCCTGCTCCAACTCAGCAACCCACGCGCCAACTCCTACACCAACGGCATTAGGGGACATCACAAATCTTGATCCCCGCGCAGCGAACCTAGTGCTCCAAGTGGGCGCTGGGCACGTTAAGCTGAGTGATGAAAAGATCACCTTCGGGTTTGGGGTCATAAACCCCGACTACTCATTCTTGGGCCCTCTCCATTCGCCGCACAAAACTATATTTTACGATCTTAAGGTTTTCACAGAGGACGGCACCCTGTTCTGGTGGTTATCCAAGTATAGCTCCGCTGAAATAAGTCTTGATGAGCTTAAAGTCAATGAGATGTCACACAGGTATTTTGGGCATGAGTGGGATATGAGAAGCAACTGCCCTTTTGGAGCCATAGAAGGGTGTCCTTCGGGGGTCTGCCCGGGGGAATTAATCAAAGCTGGCCTGTATAGGGTGGTTGGGTCGGTGGGCTACTATCCAGACCCAGATAATGCAAGTAGCAGGGTCATCGTTGAATCAATACCCCGTGTCTTTTACATCCCTCCAACGCCTGATCTCTTGGCAGATGTGCTAAAGGTCCAGGTTGAAGTAAGACACGATGTTTGGAAAGAGGGAAGCATCTCATACCCAACAGCTCGCAGACCCTATCAACCTGCCCCCTATCCCACGCCATCCTCAGGTGATCCAGCTATCACCTTTACCATCAGGATAAAAAACACGTCTAATTCACATCTTCAACTAACGCTCTTAGGGGAACTTTATGACGTAAAAGTCGTCTCTGAGGACGGGACTGTATTCTGGTGGTTGTCTAGGAGCCGCATTGTAGTAGGAAGGTTTAACGGTACTACATTTTCCCCTGGCGAAGAAAAGTCTTACGAGCAGCAGTGGGACCTGCGAAGCAACTGCCCCTTTGGGACAATCGACGAACGTTTCTTCTTTGATTGCCCAAAGGTGTTGGCCAAATCTGGCATGCATATGGCCATAGGCTTAGCAGGCTATTACCCCGATCCAAATGGCGATCCAGGATATCAAGATTCCATTGAATCAGAACCTGTAACCTTTGAAATAGCCCCTTAGGATGTAGTGCACAACGCAGCCACCGTCAATGGCCTCTCCCTCCGTACCTCCCCTCATTGACGCCCTCGCCACCGCCGCCCTATATTCCCCTCACCCGCTCCCCAGGAGGCCCCCATGCCCAATCCCAAAGTCGTCCTCTTCTCCTCCCTCGACGCCGAGACCACCGCCCAGGTCACCTCCCAGGCCCCCGCCAGCCTCGACGTCGCCGTCCACCCTGACTCGACGCCCGAGGACGAAAAAATTCGCCTCGTGAGAGAGGCCGACTTTGTGATTATCTTCGTGGGCCGCCTCACCGACCGCGTTTTGGAGGCCTGCAAGAACGTCAAGCTTATCCAGCAGCTGGGCTCCGGCACCGGCGGGATGAATTTCAAGCTGCTCCAGTCCATGAACGTCCCCGTCGCCAACAACGGCTTCGCCAACGCCGTCTCCGCCGCCGAGCAGACCATTGTCCTCACCCTGGCCGTCCTGCGGCGCATCTACCCCTACGCCCACGCCGTCAAAAGCGGCCAGTGGCCTCGAAACGTCATCATCCACCCTGACACTCACACCCTGGACGGCAAGACCGTCGGCGTCATCGGCCTGGAGGAGTTTGGGCGGCCCCTGGTCAAGCGACTCAAGGGCTTCGGCGTCCGAATCCTCGGCTTCGAGCCTTATTTCACCGTCACCGAAGGCCAGGCCGACGACATGGGCGCGCGCCTTGTCTCCCTCAATCACCTGCTAAAAGAGTCCGATGTCGTCACCATCGACACGTATCTCAGCAAAAAGACGCGGCACCTCATCGGCGAGCGCGAGTTTCGACTGATGAAGCCCTCCGCCATCATCGTCAACGTCTCCAGCGGCGGCCTCATCGACCACGCCGCCCTCTACGCCGCCCTCAAAGAAAGGCGCCTCGCTGGCGCGGGCCTGGACACCGCCTCCAAGGAACCCCCCGACCCCAAAGACCCCCTGTTGCAGCTAGACAACGTCATCGTCACGCCCCACATTGCCGGCCCTACCTGGGAGACCTTCGCCCTTCGAGGCCGCAACGCCTTCATGAACATACAGCGCGTCATACAGGGCAAGCCGCCCCTCTGGACCCTTCAGCCTGACGACTAACCGCTTTCTTGGTTCCCTAAGAGTGAGTAGACTATGGGCACGCAAAACCAAAGGAGCGGATTATGTCTGAGCAAAATATAGCCATAGCCAGGCGGTTCCTTGAAGGCCAGGACAAGCAAAAGGGGCCGCCTCCGCCCGAGTTGGCCGCGCCAAACTATACCGCCCACATCGGCGGCATGCCGGTCATGAACCTGGAAGCTCACAAACAGTTGGCTGTCGCCTTTTACACCGCTTTCCCAGATCTGAAGCACAACTTCGACGAGTTCCTGGCTCAGGATAACCGGGTCGCCGTCCGATTCCATCTCACCGGCACCCATAAAGCCGACCTCATGGGTATCCCGGCCAGTAATAAACCCATCTCGGTCAAGTTCATTGGGATTATGCACATCTCTAAAGGCAAAGTCGTGGAGCTATTCGAGACCTTTGACCAGATGGAGCTGTTACAGCAAATCGGCGCCGCGCCCGGCCATTAGTCCGCCTTGGCAGGCGCTGGCGGGACCGGCGTCTATCGCCCCAGTGGCAAGTCTGCTGTCAAGGCGGCAGCTCCTCAGTCAGCCTCAGCCATCTCCGCCATCTTGCGGCATGAAGTGGCGCAGGCCCTGCAAGCGTTGGCGCACTCCACCATCTGGGCGTCGTCCTGGCCAAAGCTCTCGCAGCTTGTGGCGCACTGCTCGCAGATGTCGGCGCAAATTTTGCACAGCGCCATGCTCATCTCCGATTCCCTGAGCATAAAATTAGCGCTGGTCCTGCATATCTCCACGCAGTCTATCATCAGGCGCAGGTGGGCCTCGCCCACATGCTTGCCTCCCTGCTCCAGGCAATAGGAGATGGTCTTCAAACACTCGTCGGCGCAGTTGTTGCAGGCCTCAATACATTGCGCCAGTTCCTCTTTCATCTCTTGCTTCATTGTGGTTTGTCGCATGGCTCCACTCCCCTCCGGGTTGGTACTGGGACTGACCCATGCCCCTTGCCGGGAAAGGCCAGTCACGTTCCAGTATCCGGCAGGCCCCGCCCATCATCATGCCCCAATCGCATTAATCGCAGGCAAAAGCGTTTCCGATTAACACTTCTTGCCCCTGCCTTCCCCTTTGACTACAATACCACCGTACCTTAAAACGACTTCGTGCTGGGAGGTGTCGCCATGGCAGGGAAGATGACCATTCTGTTAGCCACCAACGGCCAGGGCACTTTCAGAAGCGCCGACTCCGGAAAGTCCTGGACCCGCTCCAACACCGACCACGGCATGCACTCCGACGCCGTGGTCCGCGCCCTCCTTACCGATCCCCACAAGCCCAGCGTCGTCCTAGCCGGCACCGACCAGGGCCTCTATCGCAGTGACGACGCCGGCATCCACTGGAAGCACCTGGACACGCCGCTGACGCCCTACTCCGTCTGGAACCTGGCCCAGAACCCCAAAGACCCCAAGATTATCTACGCCGGCACCGGTACTCCCTCCAAGACGGCCATCTTCCGCTCCGACGACGGCGGCAAGTCCTGGAAGAAACTCCCCGTCGCCGTCCCCGACACCTGCCCCAACGTCGGCATACCGCGATTTACCGGCCTGGCCGTGGACCCTGTCGACCCGAATCAAATCTGGGCCGGCATCGAGGTCGATGGCGTCCGCTACTCCAAGGACGGCGGCGAAAGCTGGCAGAAGATTAACGGCGTCATTACCAACCCGGACGTCCACAGCGTCGCCGTGGTGCCCGGCCCGCCTAAGACCATTGTCATCGTGGTCAATAATGGCATCTTCACCAGCATCAACGAAGGCAAAACATGGAAAGGCGCCCTGGCCAAAGAGGCCTTCCCCATGAACTACCCGAGATGCATCGCCACCCAGCCCGGCCACTCCAAGACCGTCTTCATCGGCCTGGGCGACTACACCCCGGGCAGCACCGGCACCATAATTCGCTCTAAGGATGCGGGCAAGACCTGGGAAAACTTGACCCTATCGCAAAAACCCAACACCGCCATCTGGGCCATCGGCATGCACGAGGACAACCCCAAAATCATTTTCGCCGCCAGCCGCTACGGCGACCTCTATCGCAGCGACGACGGCGGCGACTCCTGGGCCAAAGAGTGGCGCGAGTTCAGCGAGGCCACCGCCGTCACCTGGGTGCCGGTTTAGTTGACAGATTGGCCTAATAGCTATAAACATTAGTAATCAAATTTTCTAACAAGGAGAAGATGAATGGGCATCTACCACATGTACACCGGCTCGGACGGCCAGACCCACCTCCGGGAGATTAACCTTTTGACCAACCCCGAGCTTGGTGACCTATACATGAAGGCGCAGAAGGCTGAAGGCGTCTTCTTCCGCGAGTGGCGGCCCGGCCATAAAATCGGCTTCCACACCGCTCCGCGACGCCAGTTCGTCATCGGCATCGCCGGCCAGATTCAAATCGGCCTCGGCGACGGCTCCTTCCACGTCTTCGGCCCCGGCGACGCTCGCCTGGTGGAAGATGTCACAGGCAAGGGCCATACCACCGCTGTCCTGGGCGACAAGCCCGCCGTCACCGCCGTGGTGCCCCTCCCCGCCGCGCGAAAGACCGCCGGCAGGGCCGCGCCCAAGCGCGCCGCCGCCAATCGTTCCCCCGCCCGCGCTTCCACCGCCAGAAGCGGCAAAGCCTCCTCCAAACGCGCTGGCAAGGCCGCTCCAAAACGCGCCGCCGCTAAGAAGGCCCCCTCCCGCTCCAGGGCCAAGCCCGCCGCCAAGCGCCGCCGCTAGGCCCTTCTGAATCCCTCGCAAAATTACTCAGCGCCCCGATGAATCGGGGCGCTGAGTCTATGTGTCGCCGCGGGCCTTTGACGTTTCGTACCTGTGGACTGGAGTCCTGTGGGCCACGTTCATTCGCACTGCCTCGTCCACCTCTTCAGGCGTCACTAAAACGCTGGTCTTGATTCGGACTAGGCCGCTGCTTGCTACCGCCAGCGCCAGCGCCGTCGCCGACACGTTGTCCGGCAGGTCCGCGATAACATAGGCGTCGGCGTCGCCGAAGGCGAAATAAAAGGCCTCCACGTGCCCGCCAGCCTTTCGTATCGACTCCTCCACCGCCTCCCGCCGCTTGGTCCCCCCGAAATCCACCAGACCCCTTTTCCCTTCGGTGGTGTACGTCGCTTCCAGCAGGTACTTCGGCATCGGCTCCTCCTAGATAAGCCTTGGCTTGCCCTTCCAGGGACGGACCCGACACTATCCTGTCTCCATTCTATCCCTGAAAAGACCCGGCATGTTACGACACAGGAGGCCGCCGGTTATGCCAGTCCGTGGCCTGCTGGTACGCGTGGCCCGCCCTCAGCACCGTCGCCTCCTCGAAAGGACGGCCCAAAAGCTGAAGGCCTATCGGCAGCTTGTCCTGGGAAAAGCCGCAGGGCACCGAAAGGGCCGGCGCGCCGACGGTGTTGCCCAGCGATGTCAGCGTCCGGCTGCCGTACGTCATCTCTTTCTTGAACGCCTCTTTATTTCCAAGGCCGTGCTTGGTCAGGACCAGCGGGGCCGGCGTGGCCGCCGTCGGGTACACTAGCACGTCCACCGTCTCCATCAGTTCCAGATACTGCGCTCTAAGCAGCTGGCGCAGTCTCTCAGCCTTGTAATAGGTCTGGGCTGGAATGAGATTGCCCATCTTAAGGTTTATCTGCATGTTGCGGTCGTAGTCATGGAGGCGTTCGCGCGTGTTCTTGTAGTGGACGTGGGAGGCTTGCGTGTACATGATGGGAGTAGATATCGACCGGTCGTAGCGGGATAAGGGGAGGGAGACCTCCCGCACGTCGGCCCCCAGTTCGCCCAGCACGCTGGCGGCCTTCAGCACCGCGGCCCTGACCTCATCCTGCACGTTGTCCGTATGCGTCTGCTCTTCCAGGATTCCCACCCGCAACCCCTTAATCCCGCCCTTCAGCAACGCCACGTAGTCCGGCGCGGGCTGGTCCCAGGTGTACGGGTCCTTGGGGTCGTGGCCCGCGATGACCTGGAGCGTCATCGCGCAGTCCTCCACCGTCCTGGACATCGGCCCGACTGTGTCCATGGACCAGCACATCCCCAGCGCGCCGTAGCGGCTCACCCGGCCCTGGCTGGGCCGCAAGCCGACGATGCCGCAGTACGTCGCCGGCCCTCGAATCGACCCGCCGGTGTCCTCGCCCAGGGCCGTCGAGCACAGATAGGCCGCCAGGGCGGAGCCTGACCCCGCGCTGGAGCCGCCGGGCATGTGCTTCACGTTCCACGGGTTGGTCGGCACGCCGTAGGGGTATCGCACGTTGTACCCCATGGCGAACTCGGTGAGGTTGGTCTTGCCGATCATGATGCCCCCGGCCTCTTTAAGCCTGACCTGCACCGTAGCGTCCTCCTTCGGCACAAAGTCTTTCAGGATTACGGAGCCTGCCGTTGTGCGCACGCCCTTGGTCCACCACTGGTCCTTGCACGCCACCGGAATCCCGTGCATCGCCCCGCGATAGTCCCCCCGCATTATCTCCCGCTCCGCCTCCCGCGCCGCCTTCAACGCGTCATCCTCACAGACCGTAATATAGGCGTTAAGCTTGTCGTTAAACTTTTCGATGCGTTCCAGGTACGCCTTCACCGCCTCCACCGGCGACACCTTCTTCGACTTGATCTGCCGGGAGAGTTCCGTGGCCGTCAGGAAGGGCAGCTCTGTCTTGCTCATAATTACCCCGCGTTTTACCTGTTATTCCTATGCCGTGCGGCCACTTTGCCACCTCGCCCATCAAAGGTCAAGCTAGCGCCCGCAAATTAGCCGCTCTGCTCTTAATACCAAACCTGGATATACTAAAAGGATAGGCAATCCGCCGGGAAATACCAAATCAATCGAGAGGTAACGCCGTGGACTGGATTTCAAACCCTGATATCTGGATCGCCCTCCTTACCCTGACCGCCCTGGAAGTCGTCCTTGACATCGACAACCTGGTATTCATCTCAATCCTCTCCTCCAAGCTGCCTCAGGAAAGCCAGGCGAAGGCAAGAAACCTTGGCCTGGGCCTGGCCATGTTTATGCGCACCGCCCTCCTCTTCTCGATAACCTGGATCATCGGACTGACAGCGCCCCTTTTTGAGGTCTTCGGCGAAGAGATTTCAGGCCGGGACATTATCCTGGTCCTGGGCGGGCTCTTCCTCCTGGGCAAAAGCACCTTTGAAATCCACGAACGCTTAGAGGGGGAACAAGGTCACGGAACTACCCGAGTAGCTGCTTCCTTCGCCTCAGTTATCGTTCAGATAATGCTGCTGGACATGGTTTTTTCCCTGGACTCCGTCATCACCGCTGTCGGCGTTGCGGATGAGCTGGGTGTCATGATCGCGGCGGTAGTGATATCGATAGCAATAATGCTCTTGTCCATGGGGTTCATCAGCGGCTTTGTGAACAAGCACCCCACGGTGAAAATGCTGGCCCTTAGCTTCTTACTGCTCATCGGCATGACCCTGGTGGCCGAAGGCTTCGATGTCCATATCCCCAAAGGCTACATCTACTTCGCCATGGGCTTCTCTATCCTGGTAGAAGCCCTGAACCTCCGGGTCCGAGGCCGCAAATCGGAACCCGTCCAGCTTCACCAGCCCTACGTCAAGGAGCCTGAGCCCCCTGCCCCCCACCGTTGATTTTTAAATCCCTCGGGAGTAGCATTTCCTCAATAGCCAGCTTTACTTGATGGAGGAATCGCATGGAGTTGAAATACGGCCTCATTAGCTGCGACAGCCATGCCCAGGAGCGCAAGACCGCCTTCCTGGACCGTATGTCTAAGAAGAAGTGGGGAGACCGCATTCCCCACGTCACCGAGACCACCGACAAGGCCGCCATGATCGCCCCCCAGGACAAGGCCGTCGAGCGCTGGTTTATCGACGGCAAGGTCGCCGAAAAGCGCGGCACCGTCAACTGCCCCACCGCCATGGGCGACCCCCTCCGCAAGACCTACCCCCAGCGATGGGACGAGGTCCCCGTCTTTGTCTACGACCCCAAGGCCCGCATCAAGGCCCAGGAGAAGGATGGCATCGACGGCGAAATCCTCTTCCCCAACGTCACCGGCCAGTCGGGCGAGAACTTCGTCAACTACGACGCCGATTTTGAACTTGCCCTCTGCCAGGCCTACAACGACCTCCTCACCGAGGAGTGGACCATCGACGACCGGTACGTCGGCCTGGCCTACATCCCCTACAAGAAGGGCATCGACGCCACCGTCAAGGAGATCTATCGCGCCGTCAAGAACGGCCACCGCGGCATCGTTATGCTGTCCGAGCCCAGCCAGGCCGCCGACGGCCTCCCCCACCTCAACGACGCCTACTGGCACCCCGTCTGGGCCGCCTGCCAGGAGCTGGACGCCCCCGTCCACTTCCACGCCTCCGGCGGCATGAAGAAGCTGAACATGGACCACTGGACTGGCTACACCCGCAACCAGGTCCAGGCCATGGGTCCCTCCGCCTCTTTCGGCCTTCAGGCCCAGTCCATCCCCAACCTCCTCCTCTCCGGCATCCTCGATAAGTTCCCCAACACCAAGTTCGTCTGTGCCGAGACCGGCCTCGGCTGGCTCAACTACATCCTGGAAGCCTGCGATCACGTCTGGGAGCAACGCCACCTCTGGACCGAAGGCCTGCCCACCCGACCCAGCGACCTGTTCAAGCGCCAGGTCTTCGTGGACTTCTGGTACGAGTACGCCGGCATCGAGCAGCGCCACGCCATCGGCCTGGAAAACATCATGTGGGAGTCTGACTTCCCCCACTCCACCTCCACCTGGCCGGAGTCCTGGACCTTCATCGATCGCACCCTCAAAGACGTACCGGATGACGAGAAACACATGCTCATGGCCGGCAACGCCATCCGTGTCTACAAAATGAACGCTAAGCCCGCCAAGACTAAGGCCAAAAACGGCTCCAAAAAGTAGAATCAGCGAGAACTTTGAATCCTTAAAAAGGGGCCTGACCAGGCCCCTTTTTATCGTAGGAAGGTTAACTTTGCAGACGGAATCGGTAATTGAGCAGTTGTCGGATTCAAGAACTGCATGCTACTTGATATCTTCAGGCCTTCCCTTCAGATTTCCTCTCCCTCGATGGGAGAGGATTAAGGTGAGGGTGAAGCCCTGTGGACTCGATTCGTGTAATAGGTGGACATTCCACTAGTCTTTTTTGCCTCTTCTCTCCCAGAGGATTTATACTCCGCCTGTTAGATTAAGAAGCAGCTTTTCTAATTGAGGGACAATCAGGATGGAACTCAAATACGGATTTATAAGCGCCGACGACCACGTCCAGGAAACTCCCGACCTGTGGACATCCCGCCTCTCCAAAAGAAAATGGGGCGGCAGCATCCCCCAGCTAAAACGCCAGGCCAAAAACGAGTCCTGGACCATCGACGGCCAGCCCGTCCCCCTCCGAGGCACCGCCCGCGCCGCTGCCCTCATGCCCGACCGCAACCACGAACCCCAGCGATGGGCCGACGTCCCCGCCACCGCCTACAGCTTCACCGAGCGCCTTCGCGCCATGGACTCCGACGGCGTCGATTGCCAGGTCCTCTACCCCACCGTCTGCGGCGGCTCAGGCGAGTTCCTTGCCCGCATCAAGGACGCCGAACTCGAAAATGCCTGCGTCCAGGCTTACAACGACTGGATTATCGACGAGTGGGCCGCGGCCAGCCCTCGGTTCATCCCCCAGGCCCTCATCCCCATCTCCTCCGGCGAGGCCGCCGCTCAGGAAGCCCGCCGCGCCATCAAGCGAGGTCACAAGGGCGTCATCGTCCCGCCATCACCTTGGAATCTGAAAGACGGCGTCCCCCACATCAACGACCCCTCCTGGGACGCCCTGTGGAACGTCTGCTCCGATGCCGGCATTCCCATCTCCCTCCATTCCGGCGCCAGCGAGAAGGTGCGACTCAAGGCTTGGGAGGGCTTCAGCCCTGTCCTCGCCGCCGCCATGGACGACATCACCGGCCCCGTCAGCACCGTCTCCATCATGGCCAACATCCTCTTCGCCCCCATCTTCAACCGCGTCCCCAAGCTAAAAATCGTCTTCGCCGAGACCACCCTTGCCTGGGTGGCCTACGAGTTGGAGACCGCCGACCACCAGTTCGAGCGTCAGCGCCTCCATAAGGAAGGCTACACCCGCAAGCCGACGGAAGTCTTCCATGAGCATTGCTTCGTCACCGGCTGGTTCGACCGCGCCGGCCTGGACATCCGCGACTTCCTGGGCGTCAAAAACATACTGTGGGAGTCCAACTTCCCCCAGGCCAACTCTACCTGGCCCAACAGCCGCGACTTCATCCTCCGCAGCTTCACCGGCGTCCCCGCTCGGGACAAGCAGCGCATCCTGGTGAACAACGCCGCCAGGCTTTACAAGATAGATGTCTCTTCAAAAGAGCCTGTAAGTGCTAAAAGGGCGTAGCGAAGATTCAAGTGTTACGTGGTATAGCTGTGACTTGGCGGCCTCGGGGGGTGCTCCTTCTGGTTCCCCTTCTTCTCCTTCGAAGGAGAAGAAGGGGTTAGGGGATGATGAGGTGCCTTACCTTTCTTTCCCTCTTCTCCCGACTACGGGAGAAGAGGGACCAAGGGTGATGAGGGCGCCACGATTAAGTCCAAAGCCGGCTTCTAGCGCAAACCCCTACCGCGCCACCTGCACCCTCTCATGCTTACAAACCTCGCGAGAGCACTCGGCCTCGCCGCCCTCCCCCGCCCTCCCGGGCTCCATCACCTGCCCTAGCGCCTGCCAAAACCGCCTCCATTCCACCTTCTGCGTCGCCAAAACCCCCGCCCCCGCGGCTGTAATCTCATAACATCGCCGCGACATCCAGTTAGGCATCATGTCCCACCGGCTCTGCACCAGCCCCTCCCTCTCCAAACGATGCAGCGCCTGGTAAACCGTTCCATCCTTTACCCGGAAGTATCCGTCGCTCCGCGCCTCTATCTCCTTCACAAGCCTGTAACCATGCATAGGCGCCTCAGCCAGCAAGGACAGCACCAGGGTCTCCGTGTTCCCCTTGAGCAGCTCGCGTTTGTACATAGCCTTCCTGCTTGTGTTGTTGCCTTATATACGCCTGCCAAGCATTCAAAGTTTTATACTCATCAGTCCAGCCGTCCCCAAAAGCCTTCTTCTGACGGAGAGGTGGCGTGACTTTGGAGACCCCGTTTAGCCAGGTGTAATACTTACCTCTGCACTTTCGGACTAACCCCCTCATGCATTCGCATCAGGCAGCAAGCCTTGCGCTCCGATACTTTGATGTACGGACAGTCTCAGAACGTCCGGGACGCCCATAGGCCCGGCCTGCAGCAGTGTATCGCCTCAGAAGAACTCCTCGTGTTCTCTTTTATGAATATGAATATGCGGCGCTTCTCAAGGAGTCGAAGCATGCACCAGCAGCTTATGCGGCGCGATTGGGATAAACGTGCCCAGCACAACTTCATGTATTGGACCGACAACATTTATGGCGAGGACTTCCGCTCTATTGAGGATTTCTACAATGACGGACGCGCCAGAGGGCTTGACCCCCTATCTCCCATTTTTGAAAAATTAACCTTTGACCCCCAGGGCAAATGTATCCTTGAAATTGGTTGTGGCGCTGGCAGGCTCTTTCCCGCCTTCACCTCCGCTGGTTTTCGGGATGTCGTCGGAGTTGATATTTCCCCGGAAATGACCGAACGCGCGCGCCGGCATTGCCCGGTGCGCCATGCGCAATTCCTGTTGGGCAACGGTGTGGACCTGGCAGGACTGGAAGACAGCCGTTTTGACTATTGCTTCTCATACAACGTTTTGCAGCATATGCCTGATAAGAAAATCCTGTGGAGCTACTTTCAAGAGCTGCGCCGAGTGCTGGCTCCGGGCGGAGGCTTCCAACTCCACCTCCGATCCGGCTACCCCTTGAAACGCCGCATCCTCCACCTATTCCCCAAAAGCGCCCAGCCCGCCGCCCAGACCCTCTTCCGCCTCGCCACCTTTCGCTGGGCGCTGGGCCAGCCCGTAGGGTCAGACATCGTCGGCAGCGAAACAACTTGGGACATGGGGGAAGCAGTGCCGCCGCGGCAGGCGTTAAGCGCCCTTTCCGACTTGGGATTTAAGGACATCCAAACTGTTCTGGACCCCAGATACGAGACCATGGACCGCTACTGGGTTATCTGGCGCAAGCCCTAAGCCGCCCCTTCCTCCGTGTCCTGGCCGCAGCGCCGCCGGGTTGTGACGCCCCATACCCTGATGTATCATGGCCCCACACCAGCCTCGGAGGTGCCCCATGGCCAGAATGACCGGCGGCCGCGCCGTTGTCGAAAGCCTCAAAGCCCACGGCGTCGACACCGTCTTCGGCATCATCTCCACCCACACCATGCACATCTACGACGCCCTTTATCACGAAAAGGCCGTCCGGTTCATCGGCGGAAGGCACGAGCACGCCCTGGGCTTCATGGCCGACGGCTACTCCCGCGCCACCGGCAGGCCCGGTGTCTTCCTCACCAGCGGCGGCCCGGGCGCCGCCAACTCCATAGGCCCCATGGGCGAGGCCTACGCCGCCTCCTCCTCCGTCCTCCAGATTACCGCCAACGTCGAATCCTATCTCCTCAATACCAGCAAAGGCGGCCTCCACGAAATCAAGGACCAGCCCGGCATGTTCCGCTCCGTCACCGGCTGGAACGCCCAGGTCGACAACGTTGAGGCCTTCCCCGACCACATCCATGACGCCTTCCAGCGATTCAAGACCAGCCGCCCGCGCCCCATTGCCCTGGAGATGCCCACCGACCTCTTTGGCCAGGAGGCCGACGTCGAAATCTTTGGCCCCCGCAAAGTCGCCCCCAAACAGCCGGACCCCTTGAAAATTGAGCAGGCCGCCGCCGCCATCAAAAAGTCCAAGCGGCCTGTCATCTGGCTCGGCAGCGGAGTCACCTCCGCCAATGCCACTAAAGAGGTGCGCGAACTGGCAGAACGTCTGGGCGCCGCCGTCACCGGCCTCCCCACCGGCAAGGGCGCCTTCCCTGAAGACCATCCCCTTTCCCTCGGCGTCGCCGAATTCGGCGGCCACCGAGGCTCCAATCCCGTCGCTGATTTCATCGCCTCCTCCGATCTGGTCATCATCGTCGGCTGCTCCATGCCCTACTCCCGCACCGTCACCAACGGCCTCAAACTGCCTGCCAACGTTATTCAGATCGACATCGACCCCGCCGAAATCGGTAAGAACTACCATGCGGCCGTCGGCGTCGTTGGAGACGCTAAAGCCGCCCTTCAGCAGATCCTCACCCAGCTAGGCAACGGCAGCATCGCCACGTCCAAGACCTACGCCGGCGAGGTCGCCCAGGCCAAAAAGGACATCTATCAAAGCGTCGCCCAGCAGTTCCCCAACGAGCTCAAGACCCACGAGGCCCTCCGCGCCGTCCTTCCTCGCGACGCCATCTTTGTCGGCGACACCACCGTTCCCGTCTATCGCGCCCACCGATGCTTCCAGGCCTACGAACCCCGCACTTACTTCGGCTCCTTTGCTTGGGCCGGCCTGGGCTTCGCCTTCCCTGCCAGCCTCGGCGCCAAGGTCGGCATGCCCAACCGAAAGGTCGTCGCTATGACCGGCGACGGCGGTTTCCAGTACAACATCCAGGAGCTGGCCACCGCCGGCCAGTACGGCATCGCCCCCATCGTCATTGTCTGGAACGACAGCGCTTGGGGTGTCCTCAAGTGGATCCAGGACAACCAGTTCAACGGCCGCCACATGGCCACCGACCTCAAAAACCCCGACTTCGTCAAAGTGGCCGAGGCCTACGGCGCCGCCGCCACCCGCGTCCACAACCGAAAGGACCTCGCCAAGGCCGTGGAAGGCGCCCTGGACTCCAAGACCCTCCACCTCATAGAAGTCGTCATGCCCAAAGGCTTCTCAGCATTTAACTAAGACACACCTACGCTTAACATGACAAATCCCTTCCCCGCTCGGTGGGGAAAGGTTAGGTAGGGGAGCTACTTCTGGTCTCTTCCCCCCTTGAGGGGGAAGATTAAGATGGGGGGTCGGTGGGATGGCGGGCAGGGAGTCTGCCCTGAGGCTGTCGAAAGACATTCAAACGGACGCCGAAATCCAGTCCTTGGTTCAGAACTCAACGAAAAGAGGTCTCCATGAGCGTCACCCTCGGCACGGGCCGCTGGACCTACGAGCCGGTCCATCCTTGGCCTCCTAAAGACTCCTTCCCCTTCTTCGGCGAGCCCGCCGATGTCGCCGTCGACGCCCAGGACCGCGTGTTCTTGCTGATGAAAAGCGGCCACCAGTTCCCAAACGCCGACCCCAACGCCATAGATCCTCCCGTCATCATCTACGGCGCCGACGGCAAGCATCTCGGCTCCTGGGACTTTAAGGCCGATGTCGGCAGGCATGGTATTTCCGTCGGACCCGACGGCTCCGTCTACTGCACCGGCGCCGCCACCCACGACGTGAAAAAGTTCACCCCCGACGGCGGCTTGCTCCTCTCCATCGCTCTACCCTCGCCTCAATTCAGCGGCAAGCCCTTCAGCCGCCCCACCCAGGCAGCCGTATCCCCCAGGTCCGGCGACCTCTTCGTCAGCGACGGCTACGCCAATGGGCGCGTCCATCGGTTCAGCCCGGAAGGCAAGCTAATCTACTCCTGGGGTGAGCCTGGCACCGCCCATGGCCAGTTCGTCGTGCCTCACGCCGTCGTCATCGACAAGGACGAGAACATCTACATCGCTGACCGGGAGAACCACCGCATCCAGGTTTTCACTGAGAAGGGCAAGCTGCTGGCAGTCTGGCCGGGTATTTATAGAGCGGCAGGCCTGGTCCTGGATAAGGAAGGCTTTGTGTTCGTCGCTCAGATGCCGCCCTACCTCTACATCGCCGACGCCCCCGGCGTGGGCCATGAGGTACGCGTCTACGACAAAAGCGGCAAGCTGCAGGCAAGAATTGGCGACCCGAACCCCGGCTTCGCACCAGGCCAGTTCACCGCGCCCCACGGCATCGCCATAGATTCTCGCGGCGGCCTCTACATCGCCGAGATGCCCAGGTCCATCTTGGGCGACGAGTGGACGCGGCAGGCCTTGGCGCCCCAGGCGGGCAAGCCCGCTCACCCCTACAGGTCGGTAATTAAGCTAAGCCGTCATCGAAAATAAATTAAGCTGTCGATTTGCTGCGTCTTAATTGCAGCCGTTTCTGCATGCCTTCCTACGCAGTATCCGTATTGACTACAAACAGGGCTTTCATTACCATGCGAAGGTTGAGGGTGTTACACGCGCCCTTAAAACTAACAACATGACCAGGAGGCAGTGATGGAATTCCCTACCCGTTCTCGTAGGCTGCGGCCCTTGGCGTCTTATCTTTCGGTCGCACTCCTGCTCGTTTTCATTCTCTTAGTAGCGGCCTGCGGCGACGACGAGACCCCCACCGCGACTCGCCAGGCAGGCGCAACCTCGACCCCTACCGCCACTGTTGCCGCCCAGCCAACCCCTACCCCGACGACGGCGGCACCTAAGCAAATCGTAACGTCTAAACTTCGGGTTTCCGTTCCACTCCCCAATGCCCAGAACACCATGACGCATATGCTACAGTCCAACGAGTCCTTGTTCTTGCCCGAATACGAGCGGCTCATTGGCCACCACCATCAGACCGGCGTCGAAACGCCCCAGCTTGCCGAGTCCTGGTCCGTAGGAACAACCGGTAAGGATTGGACGTGGAAACTTCGCAAGAACGTCCCCTTCTACAAAGCCGGAAAGCCTACCGGCACTACCTTCACTGCCAAGGACCTCCTCCTAAGCTGGCAGTTGAGAATAGGCGACAAGACCATTGTCGCCACGCCTCACCAGCAGTCGGGCCAGTGGACCGGCAGGTTGGGCACTCCAGAGAGCTGGAAGATCGTCAACGACTACGAAGTCGCCATGACCACGCCCAACATTAACCTTGACCTGCCCCTCCACCTGTCCGATGAGTTGGCCGCTGGAATAGTCAGCAAGGACCACTTCGACAAGGTGGGCGGCGAAAAGGGTTACTTTGACGACCCCGTCGGCACCGGTCCCTTCACCTTAAAAAAGTTCACCATCAACGAGGGCATTCTCCACGACAGAGTGGAAAACCACTGGCGCCAGACGCCGGATTTCCCCCAACTAGAATGGGTCTACGCCAAAGAGGACGCCACCAGGCTAGCCATGCTCAAAGCCGGCGAAGCCCACATCGTTTCCATCCCCAGACTCCTTCGTAACGAAGCTACCAGCTCTGGAATGCGCATTTCCAAGAGTACCCTTCCTGGGTTCCACACAGGTATACACTTCCCCTACTACCGTGGAGAGAACTATATAGACCCCAAGACCGGCCAGGCCCCTGCCGGAGGTCGGCCCGCGGGCGTCCCCAAGGGCTATGACGCCAACGACCCCATGCGCAACAAGCTGGTGCGCCAGGCCATCAACCACGCCATAAATCGGGACGAGATTAACCGGATTTACTTCTTCGGCGAAGGCTTCCCCGCGGTGAGCTACTTCCCCCAGTGGCGCGACGACTTTAAGGACTCCTGGGCTCCCGTCGCCGGACCCCAGGGCAAGACCGGCAAAGAGGGCGGCTGGCCTTATAACTACGACCCTGCCAAGGCCAAGCAGCTCCTGACCGAGGCCGGCTACCCCAACGGCCTTGACACCACCTTCGTGGCCTTCCCCGGCCCCGCTATGCCGGAAGCGCCGGACATGGCCGAGCAGATGGTTACTTACCTCGCCGCCGTCGGAATTAGGGCAAAGCTGGAGATTGTGGAGAACAGCGGCGCCATCTACGGCAGGGCGCGGGAGGCCACCCACTCCAACTTCATGTGGCTCTTCTCGGAATCCCTTGACCCGGCCTGCACCTTCCCTGAGTTCTCCTGGTACGAGTCGGGCAGAGGCCGGTACGAATGGAAAGAGATGTCCGACTTCAAACTGGCCTGCAACGTCACCGCCGATCCCGCGGCGCGCCGCACCCTGGCCAGCGATTTCGGAACCTGGTGGCTGGGCAACGCCGTCAACGCCCCGCTTCTCTGGATATTCGGCGAGGCCGCCTACAACCCCGCCTACGTGTCCGAATTCAAGATCAACATGCTTCACGTCGGCCCCATCCGGTACCCTGAATACACCAAGGCAGTCACCAAGTAGCATAATGGGCGCTCTCCACGCTTAAGTCATTTCGCGTGGAGAGCGCCCATCTGTTCAACTTTACATTCAACAGAATG
Source organism: SAR202 cluster bacterium (assembly GCA_016872285.1). Classification (NCBI taxonomy): domain Bacteria; kingdom Bacillati; phylum Chloroflexota; class Dehalococcoidia; species SAR202 cluster bacterium. Next base: position 18,298 of record VGZZ01000013.1, read on the forward strand.
TAGGTGTACGCTGACTAAAGTCGGTAACTAGACCTGTGCTCTAGGCCAACAAATCACGTCTGGAGAAAAAATGGCAGTCAAAAAAATAGGTCGCATAGTCCGCCGCCCCGGCCTCAAGTTGGGTGACCCTGACATAGAAGTCCGCGTAGCGGAAGACCTGTTATCCCAGCCCGGAGTCCCCACCAATAATACCGACGTGGATTTTTATTCTCGAAGCTATCCCCTGGAAAGCCACTCTATAACGTTCAGCGCCGACCGCGAGTGGGTGGCGGACAACTTCGAGCCGGAAGAATCGGCCCTGCGGCAGGAGCATGAAGGCCTGCTGGAACCCCTGGTCAAGGCCGCCCGCGCCTCCGGCGAAATCGAGCCTCAGACCAAACCCGCCCCCAATAAAAACGTCACCGCGGATATTCGACGCCGCGCCAAAGAGCTGGGCTTCGGCGAGATCGGGTTCACCAAGTTCGACCGCCGCTACATCTACCTGTCGAAGAAAAAGTGGGCCAAGTACGACCACGCCGTCTGCATCGCCTTCGAGCAGGACTACGAGCGCACCCAGGCCACGCCCAGCACCTTCGCTGAATTCGCCCACGTCGGCACCTACCGCACCATGAGCCTGGCCTGCCTCATTCTCGCCGACTACATCCGCGGCCTCGGCTACCACGCCCAGGTCCACAGCCCCACCGACAACAGCGGCGCCTACATACCAATGTTTGTCGAGGCCGGCCTCGGCCAGCTTGGCGCCAACGGCCAGCTTCTTTCGCCCCACTTCGGCTCCCGCGCCCGCCTCATGATCATCAGCACCGACGCTATTGTCACCTACGACCAGCCCGTCGACTACGGCATGCACAAGCTCTGCCAGCAGTGCCAGGTGTGCATCAACCGCTGCCCCGGCCGCGCCATCTCGCGAGAGAAGGTCTGGTGGCGGGGCGTCCTCAAGAACAAGCTCACCTACGAGCGCTGCCGCCCTGTCATGGGCCACTACACCGGATGCGGCGTCTGCATGAAAGTCTGCCCGGTCCAGAAGTACGGCATGAAGCCCGTCCTGGAACATTACATCGAGACCGGCGAAGTGCTGGGCAAGGGCACCCATGAGCTGGAAGGCTTCAACGTCGCCGGCAAGGGCTACTTCGGCCCCGGCGAGCTCCCCCACTTCGACAACGAGTTCTTCAACATACCTCACACCACCATAGAGGACCACCTCTTTGTCCAGCTTAAGGAGAAAGTCGCCAGCGGCAAGATGCCTGACGGTGAAGCAGGCGTTTTGGCTATGATGGAGTTTAAAGAGAAGCTCGAGAAAGCCATTACCAAGAGCAAGCAGAACCTGAAGCAAGGTAAGCCCGACGAGGGCTAAGTTCTAACGGCAAATCGGTCCCTGCGTTTAGCAATTGAGGTCACTACGTATAGTGACCTCAATTTTGTGTCCGCTTCTATCCCTCCCCCGTCGCTGCCTGCGCCTTCTTAGCGAACGCCGGCATCACTTCCTTCGCCAGCCGCTCCAACTGCTCCATCCACATCTTCTGCGGCGAGCTCACCGGCAGCCCCATGCTCACCCTATCCAGCCCCGGGTACGCCTCCTCGATCCCCTTCAGCTTCTCGATAATCGACTCCGGCGGCCCGCACAGCACCGCCCCCGCCTTCACCGCGTCCTCCATCGTCGGCAGGCCCGCGTATGGCGCCTTCTTCGGGTCCGCCATGTCCGCGATCTGCTGCTCCGTCATAGACCTCACCAGCCGCAGCGGCCCGAAGACCTTCAGGTTCTCCTCATAATATGCCGACGCTTCTTTTATCGCCGTCTTCTGGCTGTCCGCGATGTAGAAGTGGAAGCCGATGCTCAGATTCTCCCCCAGCTTCACGTCATGCCCCGCCCGCCCCTGCGCGTCCCGCCACGCCTCCACAACCCTGCGCAGCGCGCCGCCCTCCGCCACGCCCCCGCCGATGACCCCCTTGATGCCGTGCTTGACCATGAAATCGAGGCCTCGAGGTGTCGCGCTCTGGATGGGCTGCCAGCACTCAAAAGGCCGGTACAGCGGCCTCGGCACCAGCGTCAGTTCTTTGAGCGTGTAATCGCGATATGGCACCGCCGGCGGCAGGTTGTAATACTTCCCGTGGTGTGAAAACGGTCTCTCCTTTATCGCCTTGTGTACCACGTCCACCTGCTCCTCGAAAAGCTCTCGATTCGCCTGCTGGTCCAGCAGCGGCGCGCCGAAGGTCTCCACCTCCCGCGTGTGGCACCCCCGCCCGACGCCAAACCTCAGCCTACCCTTGGTCAATATGTCCGCCATGGCGTAGTCCTCGGCCAGCCTCAGCGGGTGCCACATGGGCGTGATGTTGAAGCCGCAGCCAAAGTTCAGCCGCCTGGTCAGGTGCGCCAGGTGGACCGCCAGAATCATTATGTTAGGTATGCACTCGTAGCCCTCGGGCTGGAAATGGTGTTCCGCCAGCCACAGCGTGTCGTAGCCCGTGCGGTCCATCAGCCTGGCGATGGCCTCCGCCTTGTCGAAGGCCGTGGCCAGGTACTCGTCCGAGTACGACCTGTCGTTCACCGGCGTGCCGCCGTACCCCACGTCCTCCAGGTCCACGTACCCCGCAAAAAGCGTGTCGAAATACTGGATCATCCCAACCTCCAGAGCTGCCGCCGTTTCCCCTACTCTACATCAAGTCTCGCTCAGTTGGAAAATCATCTTAAAAAAGAAGCCGTCCGCCTAAGGCGGACGGCTTCAAAGACGCTTTGTAAGTTCTTGTCTAGCAGCTGTAGCCTGCGGCGCAGTTGCTTAGCGCTCCCATCTCACCCGTCCTCTGCACGTTGACCATGGGGCTGAAAACAAAAGTCGTGTTGTCGCTGATGCCTCCCCACAATATCCCCGCCAGTTCCACATCGTTCCCATCGACTATCTTAAACACCGGCGACCCGCTGTCTCCGCCGATAACCGTGGCCTGGACCCAGTCCTGGCACAGCATCACAAACTTGGTGCCGTACACACCGGTGTGTACGCAGCTCCTCGTCACCGACCCCTGAGACCAGCCTGATGTCCTGCCCACCTTGTTCAGTGTGTCTCCTACTGCTGCGTTCCCCGCCGCCTCACCGACGATGCGTAAACTGCCCGCAATGGTCAGCGATCCGTTGTTTACTCCATCGGTCTGTTCAACATACCCTATGTCGGCGGCTACGCCCGGGGCCAGGGTGGCGAAGGCGGTGTCGCTGTAACGGCACTGCTTGCCCCTGGGACAAACGCCGCCGGTGAAGAAGCTGGGGTCCGCCGTTTCTGTTCCTGCCAGATTGCTGGACGATATGGTCGGCTGGTAGTGCTTGGTGCCATCCAGAGCGCCCTGCTTGGAGGTGCAGTGCGAGTTGGTGACATAGCCCTGCACCCCTCCACGCACTGCGTTAAAGCCCAGCGTGCACGCGTAGACAAAGGCTTTGGACTGAAAAGTGATCTGTAGGCCGCCCTGCAGGGGCCTCACATTGTCTCGCAGCGTCGCCATGTTAATCATCGCCGGCGACTCCACCACCTCCATCGAGTCGTCGGGAATGCCCAAGGCCTTGGCTTTGGCGCGCACCTTCCCAGATCGCCCTCTGCTCTCCACACCCACTACCACCTTTCCCGACGCCTCGTCGGCATCCGTAAAAACCACACCATCGATTTCAAATAGTCCCAGCGACTTGTCGTGCCAGTCCTTTAGATTCCCCTTACCCTGGCCGCCCCCGTTGTCCGGCCCCGCGCCGTAAATAGGCTAAGCTGCCAGGATCAGAAGAGCCACCAACACCGCCAGAACCGACATCAGCTTAGCCGTAGTCTTCCCTTTTTACTGGTCCTTGTGAGAAATCATCCTACCGTCAAGCCAACGAGTCAAGGGCCGCCTATTGCCCTTAAGAGTATCTGACCGGATTACGCGGGGCGCGGCGGGGCTTGTCACACCTTCTTATACTTCGTCACCCCGGCCTCGTTTCCGCCTGTATACATGTTCCCTCGACGGTCCAGCCATATCCCGTGCGGGTTCGCTGCCGTCTTCCCCCGGCTGATCAACTTCCCGCTGGAATCCAAAACCGATATCCGAGGTATCTGGTCGCTGACAAAAAACCGCCCCTGCGCGTCCATGAAAATATCCATAGGGTGGAAAAAATCCCCCCACTCGCTCACGTAGTCGCCTTCGAGGCTGAAAATCTGCACTCGATTGTTCTCGCGGTCGCACACGTACACCCGCTCCCGACCGTCCACCCACACACCGTGGGGCGTGGTGAACTGCCCTGCCTTGGCCCCGGGCGCGCCCCACGTTTTTATATGCTTCCCGTCGCCGCTGAAGCGGTGCACGTTCGAGTTGCCGTACCCATCGACGATATACAGGTCGCCGTTGGGCGCCACCGCGATATCGCACGGATGGTTGAAGGGCGCCTGGAAGGCGGGCCGCTCCCGTCTCCCCAGCCGCATCTGCACCTTGCCGTCCTTGTTGAACTTCAATACCTCGTGGTAGTCGCGATCGATTAAATAGATGTCGTCTTGCGCGGTGATAAAGATGCCGTGGGCGTCGTACAGGACACCGGTGCCCCAGCCCGTGATAAAGTTCCCCTCGCTGTCCAGCACCACCACCGGCGGGTCCTTGCGCTGGAACACGTACACGTTGTCCTTCGAGTCCGTGGCCACGTGGCTCACGTTGCCGTACGTCCACCCTCGCGGCAGCCTGCCGAAGGGGTGTATCACCTCCCACGCCGTATCCCCCGTCCCAACAATTAATTTAGCCACAACATCCTCCTGTTTTTGTCATTCTGAGCGAAGTCCGTACTCGGACGCAGTCGAAGAATCTGTCATGACGTTGGCTGCACTCGCATAACAAAATTCCTACTCATTTTTTAATTACCGACAAGGAGATCTTCATCATTAATCCTTTTTGTTACCAGTCGAGTCAAATCCACACTTTTTACATCTGGGGGAGTCCTCTAGGACCATGGAATTACAGTTAAAACAGTGCGAAAGTTTAGCAGCTGGCGGAGGAGTGTTACCAGGTTGGTTGATTGCCTCGTATATCTTTTCTATAGTCAGATCGTCACTATCTGGGTTGAAGACAGCTTTGACTAGTAATACACCCCCCAATCCCAAAAACACCAAACACCCAGTGTAAGTCTCGCCTGGAACCCCTGCAGCATAAACCGTTACAGTAGCTATCAAACCTATGGCAAGTAACACCAATCCCAGCGTCACTTTACCCAGGCGCGACACTGGGTGCATACTCGGTAGATCGCAAGCCACAGAGAATCCATAATTGTCCCCCTTGGCTAGCCTCCGGTTATGTGCCACTCATCTGTGGCTTTGAAATGGGTATCCTTTTGGTGTATTAAGCTTAACAAGCACCACTTGCTCGGACTCTCCCCTACACCCCATCCACCCTCGGCCCGCGGGGCGCGTAGGCGGTCTTGTCCGGGTTCCGAGGCTCAAACTTGGCCTTCCCCTGCTTCCCCACCACCTTCCCATCCTCTATCACCACCTGGCCCCGCACCATCGTCATCACCGGCATCCCCAATAGATTCATTCCCTCGAAGGTGTTCAGGTCGCTGACGCCGTGCTCCGGCCCCGCCGTGTGCATCCGCGTCTGGTCCCATATCACCACGTCCGCGTCCGACCCCACTTGCAGCGACCCCTTCTTGGGCCAAATGCCGAAGATCTTCGCCGGGTTCTCGCAGAATAACTGCACAAACCGAGGCAGCGTTATCTTGCCCGTGTTCACGCCATGCGTCCACACCACCGGCATCATGTACTCCAGGGTGCTCAGCCCTGCCGCCACCGAGAATATGTTTATCGACTTCGGGTCCGGCTCCTTGGCGTCGCCCTTCACCGTGCCCGACAGGCTCCCCGTTATTTTCAAATTGTTGGTGTAACCCGTGAAGTCGCTGCCTATGGTATTCAGGCTGCCGCTGGCGACACCCTTCCACATCGCCGCTACGTCCTCACTCTCCCGAAGCGGCGGCGCGACTTTGTACTTGTAGCCGTGCTTCAGCATCATGTCGTTGGTCAGGGTCAGGTAGTGGGGGCACGTCTCGCCGTACAGCGCCAGCCCCTTATCCTTGTAGTGGTCCAGCACCGGCACCGTCTCCTGCGCGCTCAGGTGCACCGGGTACAGCGGCGACCCCGCCACCATCGCCATGGTCGCCGCGCGGTTCACCGCCTCGGCTTCGATAATCGCTGGCGCGGCGGGCTCGTAGTACTCCGGCGACGTCTTCTTCTCGTGCTTGAACTTGTCCTCCAGGTACGCCTTGCACGTGCCGTTCTCGGCGTGCACCATCACCATGCCGCCGTTGTGGGCCGCGTGGTGCATCACCATCATTACCTGGTCGTCGGGCAACGCCATGAGGTTCGAGTAGTTCTTTTCCGACGGCAGCACAAAGGGGTTCCAGGTCATGAACAGCTTGTAGGACGTGACCCCCAGCTTCACCAGGTCGGGGATGACCTTGTGCAGGTCGTCCTTGTCGCGCATGGTTATGAGCCCGTGGGCCGTGAAGTCGGTGTACGACTCCTGCTCCGCGAAGTCGATAAACCCCTTGACGATGTCCGGGTTGTACTTCCGCACGCCCCACTTGTTGCCGAAGTGTTCGTGCCGGTGCGTCTCCGACCCGATGAACGCCGCCACTGTGGTCACGCCGCCGAAGGCCGCGCACATCGAATACGTGTCAATCTTGTCGCCGAATATCGGGTGGGCGTGGCTGTCGATGCCCCCCGGCAGCACGTACTTCCCCGCCGCATCGATGACCTTCTTGGCCTGCCGCTTGGACAGGTCCGGCCCCACCTCCTTGACCTTCCCGTCCTCCACCAGTATGTCGGAACGCGTTATCCCGCTCCCCGACACCAGCAGTCCGCCCTTGATTAAAACGTCAGCCTTTTTCGTCGTCATGGCCCGCCTCCGGCCCTAGATTATGTGTTGGTGGCCGTATGCTAGCACGGGGCCAAAGGCAGGGGCAAGAGCGATTGTCCCTAATGTGCCTCTTGAGTTTCAAACTTAGCATGATCTATGAGCAGGCCAAGTGTAAAAAAGGAGAAGGCTTGTACAAGACACAGCAAGGTCAGCAAAAACATCGCTAGCGAATATAAGATGCCACCAGCCATACTGAAGAAAAGAAAGGATTTGTAAGTTGAGTACCCTAGAATCGGAAGAACAGCGATACTAATCAGGATCGTGGATACAAAATGGGGTTAATAGCGGTAATTTGGGATCTAACATTTTTTCCTTTTAACTTCAACTTAATAATTGGAGGAACAACCAGAGATAAAACGTATAGTGATTCCCACTTGAGTATCGGGTTCCCCTTGTTCATAGCTTGAATCTCGTACTCTATGTTTCTAGCACGTGTAGCCAACGACATGATGAGATGTGTTTGCGCAATGGTTAAAAATAGGATAACGAATACGAAGATAGGAATAATCGTGTAAATAACATCGTACTTAGGATTTTCAAACGCAAAAGCTAGCGCAGAGAGGACAAACACAGCAAATATGCTAAAACGGGGAGAGTATTGCTCGACATACATCCTAATTTCCGCCCTGACAAATCTGTATTCCTCCACCAATAAGTCAATTACTTTGTCCTCAGAGAGAGCCATTTCCCCTCCCTTGAAAATACTACTACCGATTTGGAGTGGCATTATACCAAGGAACCTACATCACCATATCATTCTCAAATTCTTCCAAAGGCCTGAACTGCCGCGATAGGGATTGAAGCTGAGGTGACCGATTGCATAATCTCACAATGTGCTAAGACTAATGTCTCCTCCCCAACCACCCCGGCGCCCACCAGTTCCACCTGTCCATTATCCGCATCAGCGCCGGCACCAGAAACGCCCGCACCACCGTCGCGTCCAGGAACACCGCTATCGCCGTCCCCACTCCCAGCGCCTTCACGATGATCACATCCGCCGTCGCGAAGGCCAGCGCCACCAATACCAGCACCAGCGCCGCGCTGGTTATCACCGGCCCCGTCGCTTCCAGTCCCTCCGCCACGCTCCGCGTGTTGTCCCCCGTGGCGTCGTACCGCTCCTTCACCCTCGACAGCAAGAATATCTCGTAGTCCATGCTCACACCGAAGAGTATGGCGAACAGTATGATGGGCACCGATGCCTCGATGCTCCCCTCCGACGCGAACCCCAGCAGCCCCTCCAAATGCCCCTCCTGGAAGATAAACACCAGCGCCCCGTAGCTGGAGAAGATGCTCATCATGTTCATAATCGTCGCCTTCAGCGGCAGGAACACCGACCGGAATAAGACCAGCAGCGCCACGTAGATGGTCACCAGCACAAAGGCCACCGCCATGGGAAAGTCCGCGTACATCACGTCGATCGAGTCCATCAGGTCCGCCGTCGCCCCGCTTACCAGCAGCGTCGCCCCCGGCCCGGGGTCGATGGCCCGTATGTCCGAGACCAGGTCCTTCGCCTCCTCCTCCACCGGCGAGTGTCGAAGGTATGCCCGCACGATGGCTGTGTCGCTTCGAGCGAACTGCCGCAGCAGCGTCAGGTCCGGCGTCCCGCCCGTCGACGACAGGGCGTCCAGCGGGCTCTCCACCCTCGCCACCCTGGGGTCCCGCTCCAGCCTCTCCACCAGCTCTTGCATCCGGCCCAGCAGCTCCGGCCCCACCGCATCCCCCGAAAACTGCGCTACGATGATCACCGGCGACAGCTCCCCCGACCCTAGCTCCTCCTCCACCACCTCCCACCCCTGCCTCGACGGCGACTCCTCCGGCAGCACCGACGCCCACGGCGACCCCAGCTTGACCCCCAGGAACGGTATCCCCAGCGCCACCAGCAGCGCCAGCAGCGGTATCGCCACCAGCAAGGGCCGGCGCATCACCCCCAGCGCCAGCGTCCGCCAGTAGCTCCGCCCCTGCTTCCTCGACGCCAGCACCGGCAGCGCGTTGACCCTCGTTCCCACCACTGCCAGTATCGACGGCAGCAGCGTCAGCGCCGCCAGCATGGACACGGCGATTACCAGCATCCCGCCCACCCCCAGCGACCGCAGCATCATGAAGTCGAACAGCAGCAGCGACGCCAGCCCCAGTATCGACGTCACCGCCGAGAACACTATCGTCTTTCCCGATGTCGCCACTGCCACTTCTACCGCCTCATCCTTGGAACGACTCGCCAGCTCCTCTCGAAAACGACTCACCGTCAGCAGCGAGTAGTCCACCGCCAGTCCCAGCCCCAGGAACGACGCAATGTTCAGCGCGAAAATGGACATGTCGAAGCCCTGGGCCACGAAATACAGCAGCGCCAGCGCCGCCGATACTCCCACCGCGCCCACCACCACCGGTATCACCGCCGCCACTACCCCTCGAAACACAAACACCAGCGCCACCAGCACCAGCGGCACCGCCAGCATCTCCCCCCGCCGCAGGTCCTCCTCCGACGTGTCGTTTATTTCGGAAAAGATGGGTATGCCGCCCGTGGTCCAGACCTTAAGCTCAGTTTCACCCAGCGAATCTTTAAGCCCGGAGATGCGGTCTATGGCCTCGTCAATATCCAGCTCCAGCCGCACCAGCGCGTAGGTCGTCCGCCCGTCTGCCGATACCATGGAAGGCGTGCCGCCGTCGTAGTAGGTGAGCACGTCCTCAACTTCGCGTCTGTCCCGCAGCGGCGACAGCGCCTTCTCTACCTCTTCTCTGTACCGCGCATCCGTCGCCGGAAGGCTGTCGCTCTGGAACACCACCGTAAAGCCCGCCTCGGTAGAGTCGAAGCGGTCCGCTATGATCTGCAGCGCCCGGCGCGACTCCGTGTCCACCTCGCCAAAGCCGCTCTTTAGCGGCTCCGTCACCCGCGCCAGCAGCGGCAGCGACACCACGAAAGCCGCCACCCACGCGGCGATAATCGCCCATCGATAGCGTACTGTGAATCGCCCCAGTCGTAGAAACATAAACGTCCTGCCTATGATACCCCCTCCCATCACTCTCGTCGAAATTTGTAATCTAAGTTTGTTCGGTCGCACCACTGTTGTATTAGTAGCCAGGCCACTCTTCATTGCTCCTTCTGGTTCTCCCCCTTCGGCCTGGAAGGCGAAGGGGGAGTTAGACGCCGTCCTGAGCCTGGTCGAAGGAGGGGGTTGTGGTATTTCTTTTTTCTTTCCCCTTCTTCCAGCGTGAGGCGCCGTCCCGAGTATCCCCCGAGGGAAAGAAGGGGACAAAGGGGATGAAGGTATCTCGACTGAGAACAGGAATGTGATGTGGATCACACGTCTTGAGGAGGAGTGGTTCGGGATGGGAATGATGAGGCCCCATAGCCACCGTTCTTCCTGCCCCCACACCCTAATGCTATACTTCCACCAGCCTCATCAGGAGCCGAATAGTGGAACTTCTCCGCAGCCTCCAGTTCATCCCCGGCAACCGCCGCGACATGCTCGAAAAAGGGCGCGCCTTTGCCGCAGACGCCCTCATCGCCGACCTCGAAGACTCGGTCCCCCCAGCCGAAAAAACCGCCGCCCGCGACCTCGTGAAATCCACCGTCCCTGGCCTCTGGACTCAAGGCCAAAAAGTCATCGTTCGAGTCAACTCTCTGGACACGGGCCTTACCTGGGAGGAGCTCCAAGCTGTTGTCGGCCCTTACCTCTGGGGCATAAGCCTCGGAAAAGTCACTTCGCCCTGGCACGTCCAGGAGTGCGGCCGAATGCTGGAGGCCCTGGAACGCCGCGCCGGCATGGAGGCTGGCAAGGTCAAAATCATCCCTTGGGTGGAAAGCGCCCGCGCCGTCCTCAACGCCCTTGCCATCGCCGAAGCCTCCCCGCGAGTTGCCGCCCTGGCCTTCGGCGCCGAGGACTTCACCAACGACATGGGCATCGTCCGCACCGACGAGGGCCAGGAGGTGCAGCAAGCCCGCGGCTTCGTCGCCATGGCCGCCCGCGCCGCCGGCATTCCCGCCCTCGACTCCCCCTACGTCAAGTTCCGCGACCCCGAGGGCCTCCGCCGAGAATCTGAAACCGCCGCCAAAATGGGATTCAAGGGCAAGTTCTCCATCCATCCCGCCCAGATCGATGTCATCAACCAGGTCTTCTCCCCCAAGCAAGAGGACATCGATTACGCCCGCCGCGTCGTCAAAGCCTGGGAGGAGTCGGAAGCCCAGGGCCGCGGCTCCCTATCCCTCGATGGCAAGATGGTGGACGTGCCCGTAGTCAAACGCGCCCGCAACCTCCTCACCCTGGTTGAACAAATGGAAAAGCTGAAGCGGTAGACATCTTAATGTTGACCCCAGCTTCATACTCCGCGCTAGAATCCAGGGGAACTTGGGGCTATTCTTCTGGTTCTCCCTCTTCTCCTATTGTCCAAGGAGAAGAGGGAGTTAGACGCCGTCCTGAGCCTGGTCGAAGGAGGGTGATGAGGTGAGCCTTATTTCTCTTCCCCTTCCAGCAGGCTGTACTCAGTCCCGATGCAGTCGGGAAAGGGGCCAGGGGATGGTGTCCCGCATAGAATTACGCTTGTTGTCTATAGCCTAGGGAGGAACTAATGCCCCTCTCCAAACAGCCCGACCATATCCTCCTGGAAGGCATGCAATTCTACGCCTACCACGGCCGCAACCAGGAGGAGCGCACCCTCGGCCAGCCCTTTGTTGTCGACCTCGAGGCCGAAATGGACCTCCGCCGCGCCGGTGACTCCGATGACATCAAGGACACCGTCAACTACACCAACCTCTACCACATGGTCCGCGAAGTCCTGGAAGGCCCGCCACGCAATCTCCTCGAGTCCCTCGCCGAAGCCATAGCCCAGGCGGTGCTGGAACTCCACCCCGTCGCCGCCGTCCGGGTGCGCATCAAAAAGACCAAGCCCCCCATTAAAGGCGCCATCCTCGCCTCCGCCGGCGTCGAGGTCTATCGAGCCCGCTCATCCCGCGAGCCTCGCCGCTAGTAGGCATGGCTTCGATCGATTCAACGGGCGACTCCCCTGATGCAAAACCCAAAAGCAGTCCCATAGCAGAGGTCTTTCGCCTCTTCCTAAAGCTCGGCCTCATCGGTTTCGGCGGCCCCGCCGCCCACATCGCTATGATGCGCGACGAGGTGGTCCAACGGCGCCGCTGGCTCAACGACCAGGAGTTCCTGGACATGGTCGGCGCCACCAACGTCATCCCCGGCCCCAACTCCACCGAAATGGCTATCCATCTTGGTCACCGGCGCGCTGGATGGCGGGGCCTCATCGTCGGCGGCGCCTGCTTCATCATCCCAGCCATGCTCATCGTCCTCGCCATCGCCATCCTCTACGTCGAGTACGGCGAGACCGTCAAGGCCGACTGGCTCCTCTACGGCATTAAGCCTGTAATCATCGCTGTAATTCTCCAAGCGTTGCTAGCCCTCGGCCGGCGGGCGATTAAAGGGCCTGTCCTCGCCGTCATCGTCGCCGCCGTCATCGCCCTCTACCTCATCGGCATTAACGAACTGCTGCTGCTCTTCGCGGGAGCGGCCCTGTATCTGTTGATAAAACAAGGTTTCAAAGTCTGGAAAGAGCGCACCAACGGAATTGCCCTGCTCCCCCTCATCGCCTCCGTGCCCCCCGCCTTCGGCGCCGCCACCGTCCCCGGCTTCAGCATGACCACCCTTTTCCTCACCTTCCTCAAAATCGGCGCCGTCCTCTACGGCAGCGGCTATGTCCTCCTCGCCTTCCTCCACGGCGATTTCGTCGACCGGTTAGGCTGGCTCACCGAGCAGCAACTCCTCGACGCCATCGCCGTCGGCCAGTTCACCCCCGGCCCCGTCTTCACCACCGCTACTTTTGTCGGATACCTCGTCGGTGGCTGGCCCGCCGCCCTGGTGGCCACCGTCGCAATCTTCCTGCCGGCCTTCGTCTTCGTCTTCTTCCTCAGCCGAATCCTCCCCATCGTCCGGCGCTCCCCCACCGCCGGCCTCCTCCTAGACGGCATCAACGCCACCTCGCTAGCCATCATGGCCGGCGTCACCTGGCAACTAGGCCGCGCCTCCGTCATCGACTGGTTTACCATCCTTCTCGGCCTCGCCAGCCTCCTCGCCGTCTTCCGGCTCAAAGTCAACTCAGCCTGGATAGTCCTCGGCGGCGGCCTCGCCGGCCTGGCTTACAAAGGCGTAACTCAAGGGTTTAACTAAGCATAGTGGACTCCAAAGCCAATAGCATACCTATGGCGTTCTCCCTTCTCAGGAGAGTCCAGAGAGGGCGAAGTCCTCTTTGGCGGGGGAACTGGGGGTGCCCCCCAGCAATTTCTTCCCCTTCCAGAAAAGGAAGGGGATAAAGGGGATGGCTCGTTGGTCTGTGGAATCGACAGGCTAATAGAGAACGACTTTTGCTTGAAACCAATTAGGAGAAACCCATGATCTACGGCATCATCGGCATAACCCTCTGGACCGATAACCTCCACCGCCTCAAGGCCTTCTATAAAGACACCCTCCGTCTCCCCCTCCACTCCGACCACGGTGACTTCGTCGTCTTCAGATGGGGCGACATGCGCCTCAACCTCGGTCTTCACAGTCGAGTCCACGGCCCTTCCAAAGACCCCTACCGCACCATGGTCCACTTCGGCGTCAAAGATATCCACTCGGAATACGAGCGCCTAAAAGCCGCCGGTGTAGAGTTCATTCGAGTGCCGGAGCGTGAGGACTGGGGCGGCTGGGTCGCCACGTTTAAGGACCCAGACGGCAACGTGTTGCAGATGTTGGAGCTGCCTAAGTAGCCCGACCCTGATCTTTTCCTTGAGAGTCTGAGCCGTACATAGACTCCTCTATCTCCGTGGCCTGCTCCTCTAGCATCTCCTGTTTCAGCTCTTCCCAATCACCACCTAGGTCAATGTTTGCATTTATATCCGATTTGCAGCTTCAATCCGCTTTTTCCTGTCACGCAATGTATCTTCCATGTTTAGACTCTACGTTTGTGATCTCATTAGAATAGTAATATCCTGCAAACGCAGGATCTGCTAGCTCAGAAATCTACAACGACGACGCCACTTCCAGTGGGTTGAAACGCCTTAATCCTTCGATGCCATCAAAAGCCTTGTCCGCGCTAATGATGCCGTCCATGCCATTAACAATCGCCACTGCGGCATGAATGGCATCTCGAGATTGTAGACGAGGATATCTCTCAAAAAGGTGTATCGCTAACGATACCTCGCTTGTGGTAACAGGTACTACAGACCCAAACATTCCAAGAAGCTTTTCAGCTATCTCAATTCCAAATTTCTTCTGATGGCGGTAGTCAAATACATATAAGATTTCCTGTATTGTCTCTGCATCTATTGCGTAACCGTCCGTATTTTCTAGCGAATGCTCGATTATCTTTAGGCTTGGCTCTCTTAAGGGATGATCTAGGCCTACCGCGTAGATCACCATATTGGCATCAATGAGTTTCATTTATTGTAATTCTCCAGCGACTCCTCAATCTGCCTAACTCGTTCCTCAATGATTTGCTTCTTAACCACATCCCAATCCCCGCCAAAGTCAATTTTCTGGCTTGCCAACCACTTCACCGCCTCCCGCCTTTTCTCCAAGTCCGCCTCCAGGTACGTCTTCTCCACCGCCTCCCGGATCAGCTTCCCCACCGAAGTCTTCCGCCGGCGCGCTATCTCTTCGAGATATGAGAATTTAGATGGTTCAAATAGCACTTCCACCCGTTTTTTCAAAGCCATGTTGCTCTCCGTATAACGTATATACGGTGATTATAGTACACCTGCCAAACCCCAACCCTCACACCACCACCATCCCGTCCCCAAAACTGTAAAACCTGTAACCCTCCCGTATCGCCTCCTCATACGCCCCCTTCAGCCGCTCCCACCCCGCCAACGCCGACGTCAGCATTAGCGGCGTGCTGCGAGGCAGATGGAAGTTGGTCACAAATACATCCACCATCCTGAACCGATGCCCCGGCAGTATCAGCAGCCTCGCCCGACCCGCCGTCGCCGCCAGCCCCGACTCGCCCCGCTCTTCCGACCACAATGCCGCCTGCTCCAGGCTCCGCACGCTGGTAGTCCCCACCGCCACTACTCGACTGCCCTCCCGCCTCGCCGAATTCACCGCCTCCGCTGTGGCTGCGGTTATCTGAAAGAACTCCGTATGTATCTTGTGCTGTCGAGGGTCCTCCACCTCCACCGGCCTGAAGGTGTCCAGCCCAACGTGCAGCGTCACGTAGGCCACCCTTACCCCCTGGCCCTTCAGTTCCCCCAATAACCGATTCGTAAAATGAAGCCCCGCCGTTGGCGCGGCGGCGCTCCCCGACTCACGAGCGTATACCGTCTGGTACCGCTCTCGATTTTCCAGCGGCGCGTGGATGTACGGCGGCAGCGGGACCTGCCCCCACTTCTCCATCCCCTCCTCCATCGAAAGCCGCACCACCCGCAGTCCGTCCTCGCTCCGCTCCCGCACCTCCACCTCCACGTCCGCCCCCTCTACCACAAACCGCGCGCCCGGCTGTAACCGGCGTCCCGGCTGCCCAATGGCCTTCCACACCCCCGGCGACAGCCTCTCCAGCAGTAGAAACTCGGCACCGCCGCCGCTTCCGACCCGCTTGGCGCGAATACGCGCGGGTATCACTCGGCTGTCATTCAGCACCAGCAGATCGCCGACCCGCAGCCACCGACCAATCTCGTGAAACCGGGCGTGCTCAATATCACCAGTCTCTCGATGCAATACCAGGAGTCGTGAAGAGTCACGGGGTTCCACGGGATGCTGGGCTATAAGATCAGGAGGCAGGTGGTAATCAAAATCACTGGTCTTCATAGAACGCCTGACCACTAAGTATAAGCAATGGGCTAAAGTCGCGTGTTGAGGGCGGCATTTCGAATGTTATAATTAGCCCAGCTACTCACGAGGCTTGAAGTTTGGTTACAAAAGACACGTTTCGACAGAGCATGGCCCGTTTCGCCACCGGCGTTACCGTGGTCACCACCCTTAGCGGCCAGGGCAAAATCCACGGCATGACCGCCAACTCCTTCACGTCCGTCTGCCTGGACCCTCCCCTTGTCCTGGTATGCGTGGACTTCCGCACCAGCACCCACGGCTATATCGAAGCTACCAAAGCCATGGGCGTCAACGTCTTGAGCGAAAAACAGCAGGACGTAGGCAGGTACTTCGCCAGGAAACCCGCCGACCGCGTTGGTCCCGAGCCTTACAAGTACGCCCTCGGCCAGAGCAAGCTGCCTATCATCGAAGGCGCCCTGGCCTTCTTCGGGTGCCGCGTCATCGACACCCATGTCCACGGCGACCACTCCATCTACATCGGCCAGGTCGAGGAAGTAGTCCTCGGCAACTCCGACAAGCCCCTGCTCTTCTACGAAAGCAAGTTTACCCAGCTAAACCCGCAGTAGGTCTGGCCCTACTCGCCCTTCTCCTTCCCGTTCTGGAAGCACGTTATCGCCACCACCTTGTCCCCATCCTCCGCCTTCCACACCCTAACCCCGCTGGCGTTGCGGCCCTGTTGCGATATGCTCGCCAGGCTCGTGCGGATAACCTGGGACTGGGCGGACGACAGCATCACCTCATCCTCCACTCCCTCCGCCACCACCCGCGCGGCGGCCACTGGGCCGGTCTTATCCGTGACCTTGAAGACCCGCACACCCTTGCCGCCCCGGCCCTGCTGGCGGAAGCGGTCCAGGGCCACCAGCTTGCCGTAGCCGTTGGCGCTGACCACCAGCAGCCGTTCGTTGGGCTTCACCGTCTCCATCCCTACCACGTAGTCGTCGCTCCCGCGCCGTATGCCCCTCACTCCGCCCGCCGCCCTGCTCCGCACCGGCACCTTCTCCCCAGGGAAGCGAATGGACTGGCCCTTGGCCGTGATGATATGCACATCCTCGTCCTGTTCTACCTTCCTCACCGACACCACTTCATCCCCCGGCTCCAGGTCCATGAAGATCAGGCCGTTGCTGCGAATGTTAGCCATATTCTCAAACCGTACAGCCTTTACCTCCCCAATCCGCGTCGCGACAACACACTTCCCTTCCGTCTCCACCTCGGGCAGCGATATGATGGCGCTGATCCGCTCGTCGTCCGCGATGGCCCCGATGAGGTTCTTAACGTGGGACCCGCGGGTGTTCCTCGACGTGTCGGCGTGTATCTCGGCGCACCGCAGGCGATAGACCCGCCCTCGGTTGGTGAAGAACAGCAGGTAGTGGTAAGTGTTGGTGGCGACGATGTGCTGTACGATGTCATCCTCGCGCGTGGACATGCCCCGCACACCCCGTCCTCCGCGATGCTGCGCCCGGTAGGTGCTAAGAGGCATAACCTTCACATACCCGCGCCGGCTCACCGCCAGCACCACGTCCTCCGGCTTGTAAAGCTCCTCAAAGGTCTTCTCACCAGGCTCGCCCTTTAGGATTTTCGTCATCCGAGGACTCTTGAAGTCATCCTTCAGCTTCAACGTCTCGCCCCTGATGACCTCCAGCACCTTAGCCGGGCTGGCCAGTATCGCCTCCAGCTCCGCAATGGTCTTGAGGACTTCCTGGTACTCCTCCTCCAGCTTCTGCCGCTCCAGCGCCGCCAGCCTGCGGAGCTGCATGTCAAGGATTGCCTGCGCCTGTATGTCCGTGAGAGTCAGGCGCTGCATCAGCGCATCCTTGGCCGCCTGCACGTCCTTGGCCTCGCGGATCAGCTTGATGACCAGGTCCAGGTTCTCCAGCGCCTTTCGCAAGCCCTCCAAAATATGGGCGCGGTCCTTGGCCTTCTTCAGCAAGAACTCGGAACGGCGGGTCACCACCCGCTGCCTGTGCTGTATAAACTGCTGCAGCGCGTCCTTCAGATTCAAAATCTGCGGCTGCCCGTCCACCAGCGCCAGCATAGTCACGTTGAACGCCGATTGCAGCGCCGTGTGCTTGAACAGGTTGTTCAACACAATCTGGTCGTGGGCGTCCCGCTTCAGCTCTATAACTATCCGCAGCCCCTGCCGGTCCGACTCGTCCCGTATGTCCGATATGCCATCTATCTTCTTATCGCGCACCAGCTGCGCTATCCGCGCCACCAGGCTGGCCTTGTTGACCTGGTACGGTATCTCCGTGACGACTATCTGGCTTCGCCCGCCTCGAATCTCCTCGATGTCCGTCTTGGCCTGCATCACCACCCGGCCACGGCCCGTCGAGTACAGTTGCCGCCCGAACTCGTTGCCCTTGCCCACCAGCGCAATGGCCCCCGTGGGGAAGTCCGGCCCCTTCACGTACTGAAGCAGGTCTTCTACATAGGTGTCAGGCTGGTCGATAAGGTGGACTACGGCGTCGCATATCTCGCCCAGGTTGTGCGGCGGGATGCTCGTCGCCATTCCCACCGCGATACCTGACGCGCCGTTCACCAGCAGATTAGGCAGCCGCGCGGGCAGGACTGTGGGCTCCTTGAGCGAGTCGTCAAAGTTGGCGGTGAAGTCGACGGTGTCCAGGTCTATGTCCGCCAGCATCTCCATCGCCACCCGGGTCAGCCGCGCCTCGGTGTACCGCATGGCCGCCGGCGGGTCGTCGTCAATGCTCCCAAAGTTCCCCTGGCCGTCCACCAGCGGGTAGCGAAGCGAGAAGTCCTGGGCCATACGCACCAGCGCATCGTACACCGGCGCGTCGCCGTGGGGGTGGTACTTGCCCAGCACCTCGCCGACGATACGCGCGCACTTCTTATACGCGCTGTTCGGCCCCAGGTTCAGCTCGCTCATGGCGTAGAGGATGCGCCGCTGCACCGGCTTCAGCCCGTCCCGAATGTCCGGCAGCGCCCGCGCCACAATGACGCTCATGGCATAGCTCAGATAAGACGACCTCATCTCGTCGTCTATGCGGACGGTCTGAGGCAGGGGCCTGTCAGAGGCTGTGACCATTATTCACTCCAACTCTCTTTCTTATCTTCTAATTCTGTCTTATGGTAACCTGCGCCTTCAATTCCTAAACCAGCGCATTTCCACCAATTTGCCACATATCGGCGTTAAAACCGTCCCTCGGACACCCGTTCCGTCGCGAACAACCTGGCCCGCTCCACAAAGGCCTGCATCACGTTGCCGAACACCCTGGGCGCCTCCCCCTCCCGCTCAATGGTCGCCTGGAAGCCGATAACCCAGCTATGCTCTACGCTCTCCAGCCCCTCTATCACCCCATCCTCCACCGCGTACGCCGACGCCATAAGCCTCGGCGACCTCTGAGGCTCCTTCAAGCCCTCCGTATGGCGGCTGGTAATCTTGAAAAACCCTCCCACACCCAGAATCGCCGCCGACTTGCTCCCCGGCGATAGATAGATAGTATGTGTTGCGGCAGCGCCATTGTTCCCATCATTCGCCGCATGTCCCTTCACGGGAATCGATGGCTTTCCCCCAAAGGCCTGGTTGAGAAGACCCAGTCCCATTCCCGTAGCTAAAATCGGCACATCCCTCTCCAATGCCCGTCGAAGGAGTGACACGTCTTCTTCCAGCCACACATTCTTCGTGACCGGCGAGATAGAAGCAGCGTCTCCGGTCACGTACAAGCCACTCATCCCATCCAGGCCGGGGCCTTGCCCTAAGTGAAGCTCATTGGACCTGACCGGCTTCACATTATACTTCGCGAGAACTCCAAAATCTGAGGAGGCTTCTCTATCGGATTTCGGAGTGAGGCTAACAATAATCAACTTGCCTTAATTATACCTGAAATTGGACAGAATTTGAAATCAATGTCACAATATACTGAGCCTTGAAAACTAGTTCTCACAGATAGCGCCCCTTGGCTAAAAATACTAGGGATTGCTATCCTGGTGAGACATTTCACACAATAAGGAGACTGGGACTTGCAGCAAAAAGTTGACCTTTCACTGTATGACGCTTACACAGCTTACGTAAACGGTGTTAAGGGCACTAACGATGCCTCCGGATTCCAGGATGTCAACCGATTTGTACAGTGGTGCGGCAAGACCAGCAGCATCTCTCAGCTTAATCCTCAAATAGTCGCCTCCTACGCCGAATGGATAGGCGCCCGCGCCGGCGACGCCTCCAAGCCCCTGGAACCCGTCAAGTCCTTTCTCACCTTCCTCAAAAAGAAGGAATATATCGAAGCCAGCCTCGCCTCCCATATCCGCATACCCAAGAGCAGGTCCAAAGCCCACGCCTCCAATGGCAGTCACGCCCCGGAACGCGCCGAGCTTTCCACCCAGGGCTATCAAGACCTGGTTAACCGCCTCGAGGCCTTGAAAGTAGAGCGAGTCAAAATCACCGGCGATATTGGCCGCGCTATGGCCGACAAGGACTTCCGGGAGAACGCCCCCTTGGACGCCGCCAAAGAGCGCCAGGGCATGGTCGAATCCATGATCCGAGACCTGGAAGCCGCCTTAAGTACCGCCGTCGTTACCGGCGCCGGATCTTCCCATGAGACCATGCGAATCTCCCTCGGCAAGAAAGTAGTCCTTAAAGACGCCGTCAGCGGCCGCCAGCTATCCTACACCGTCGTCCACCCGCGAGAGGCCAACCCAGCCACCGGCAAACTTTCCAGCGAGTCCCCCGTCGGCAAGGCCATCATGAACCGCCGCCAGGGCGAAAAAGTGGAAATCACCACCCCCCGCGGCGCCATCTCCTACACCATCGAAAAAGTCCACGGCAAGTAGCTCGCTGGCGTCATACCAGCGAAGGCAGGGCCAGCTCCCTCTCTTAGCGATGGGTGCCAGGGGGCACGTCATTTCGAGTCCGCCGTGGCGGATCGAGAAACCTCAACAGCACGCCTGCCAGCATAACCCTTCATGTGACTGTCAACGACTTGCTCCAAGCGGCAGATAAGCACTCCCGAGGTATGTAATAAAAAGAGTCCTGTCATCCTGAGTCTGCCGTAGGCGGATCGAAGGATCTAATCGCCGTGACTGTTGCCACGCCCGAATGACCCCGCTTCTCCCTCCTACCCTACCTCCCCAAGCCCCGCACCACCTCCTCCACCACCTCCCCTGGCACATCCCGTCGGGACACCGCCCTCCCCACCCCTTCCAGCAGCACCCACCGGATGGCCCCGCCCTCCGTCTTCTTGTCCAGCGCCATCGCCTTAAACAACCCCTCCGAGTCCACTGCCTCCACCTTGGTAGGCAGGTTGAACCGCCGCAGCAGCCGCTCCTGCCGATTTATCACATCGTCGCCAATCATCCCCATGCGATGGCTTATCCGCGCCGCCCCCATCATCCCCACCGACACCCCCTCGCCGTGCAGGTACTTCCCGTACGACGTCGTCGCCTCCAGCGCATGGCCCATTGTGTGCCCGTAGTTCAGCAATATGCGACGCCCCAGCGTCTCCCGCTCGTCCTCCGACACAATCTGCGCCTTGATAGCCATGCTCCGGCGTATAACCTGCGTCGATATATCCCGTTCCAGCGCCATCAGCGCCTCGGCGTGCTCCTCGAACACATCCACCAGCCCGGCGTCGAGGATGAAGCCGTGTTTGATAGCCTCGCACCAGCCCTCCGCCAGCTCCCGTTTCCCCAGGGTGGTCAGCGCCTGCGGGTCCGCCAGCACCATCTGCGGCTGATAAAACGCCCCCACCAGGTTCTTGGCCTGCGGCATGTTCACCGCTACCTTCCCTCCTATGGAGGCGTCCACCATCGCCGCCATGCTCGTCGGGACCTGGACAAAGGGCATCCCGCGCAGGTACGTCGACGCCACGAACCCCGCCAGGTCCCCCACCACACCGCCGCCCACCGCTAAAATGGCGTGCCGGCGCTCCGCCCGCCGCGACGCCAGCCATTCGTAAATGTTCTGCGCCATAGCCAGGCTCTTGTTCTCCTCGCCCGCCGGTATCACAAACGCGTGCGCGACAATCCCCGCCTTCTGCAGCGACCGCTGCGCCTGCCGCCCGTACAGCGGGAACACGTTGCTGTCGCTGATGATATAGACCGGCCCCTTTATCCCAATCCCCAGCAGCCGCTCCCCCAGCCTCTCCAGCAGCCCCCAGCCCACAACGATGGGGTAGCTCCCCGTCGAATGCGTCACTACCGCCGCTACCTCACTGTCCGACGACGCGCCTCCCATCATCCTCCCACCCACCGTTTGCCACGCCCGCGCCACCTCCGCCGCCGCCTGCGCCTCCGTCAAATAGTCCGTCGACACCGTCCAATGCGCCATCGAATAATACGGCTGTCGCTGGGCCTTCAGCTCCCGTATACGCTTTAACGGCTCTCGCGATGCCAGCATGGGCCGCTCCTCAGGGTTCCGTCCTCCCCCCTGCGCCGACAGCCTCTTGTAAATCGTCTCCGGGCTCGCCTCCAACCCTACCACCAGCCCGCTCCCAAAGCACACCTCCCGGTTCCCCTCATCCATCAGCGCGCCGCCGCCCGTCGCAATGACCCGTCGTGTGCCCCCGCAGGCCCGCCGCACCTCCTCCCCCTCCATCCTCCGGAACACCACCTCCCCCTCCTGCGCGAATATCTTCGTCACCGACTTCCCCGCCCGTTTCACAATCTCCGCGTCGGTGTCGACAAACTCCCACCCCAGGGTTCGGGCCGCCAGCGCCCCCACGGCGCTCTTCCCCGTCCCCGAGAATCCAGTCAGGATTATGTTCTCTTTAGCCGCCATAAATCGCCAACGTTTGTCATTCTGAGTCCGCCGTAGGCGGATCGAAGAATCTGATCACCACGCTAGCTTGTTCACGCCGAATTATAAAGCAAAGCGATTCACAAGCCTCTCTTCTTAATTCCTCTCCTCAGCACAAAGGCCGAGCCTTCGCCGAGAACCGACATTTTAGCATGGGTAGACGTGACAATGACAAATAAAACCGGTCAAAATAGCAGAGCGCCCGTCCCTTCAAATCCCCTAATCGCGCACAGCAATCTCAATCGCCGACTTGAGGTCCTCTTCCTTCACAGGTTTTGTGATAACCCTAATCATTCCCACCGGGAGGGCTTCCAGGGCTCGGTAACTGTTTGCGTCGTCTCCATGAGCCGTAATGAATATTACCGGGATTGGACGGGCCCGCTGAATACGCTCCGCAGCCTCTATTCCATCAGCCCTTCCACCCAGCACAATGTCCATAAGCACCAGGTCCGGCTTGAATTTGGCAGCCTTCTCTACGGCCTCCGGTCCTGAGGTAGCCACATCCACGTCGGTGTAACCCCAGCCCCTGGGCATCCTTCTCAAGTCCAGGGCCACCACCCGTTCGTCCTCGACAATTAATATACGAGCCTTTTCCACGCTACATCATCCCCCCCGACCTGGGTAAACCTGATCCGGAAGGCTGTCCCGATATTTCCGTTCAATGCGTCCTGTTCCAGTTCAATCGTACCACGCAGCTGATGGGTTAGTTCGTTGGCTAGCTGTAATCCTAAACTCTCCGTCTTGCGAAAGTCCAACCCCGCCGGCAGGCCCACACCGTCGTCCGCCACCCTCAGGCTGAAGCGCCCCGGCTCCTCCTCTCGAAACTCGATCCGAATACTCCCTTTCCTGCCGCCTGGAAAGGCATATTTAATCGCGTTGGTCATCAGCTCGTTGAGTATCAGCCCGCAAAGCACCGCCGTATCAAGCTCCAGAGACCCTTTGTCTGCATCCAGCGTGACCTTTACCCGCTCAGGCTCCACGTTGTATGAATGCAGCAGGCTGTCAGCTAGATTCCGAATGTAACCGGCCATGTCTATCCCGGCCAGGTCTTTGGACTGAAATAGCTTGTCGTGAATCAGCGCTATAGATCGGATGCGCTCCTGGCTCTCTTGAAACTTTGCCCTGGCCTGGGGGTCCCTAATCTCGTCCGCCTGCATACTGAGCAGACTCAAAGTGATTTGTAGATTATTCTTCACACGATGGTGGATCTCTTTTAGAAGAACGTCCTTCTCTCGCAGCGAGGCTTTGATCTGCTCCTCCGCGCGCTTCCGCTCCGTGATATCACGGGCTATCTTTGACGCGCCAATAATCTTGCCCGCGCTGTCTCTAAGCGGAGATATCGTCAGAGAGATGGGTAATCTCTGGCCGTCCTTACTAATACGCACAGTATCATAATGCTCTATTCGTTCACCACGGCGAATGCGACCCATATTCATCTGCTCTTCGTCTATGCGGTCAGGCGGTATGATAAAGGTGATAGAACGACCAATAGCTTCCTCCGCGGTGTAACCGAAGATTCGTTCCGCTCCCTTGTTCCAACTCGTAATGGTCCCATTCAAGTCCTTGCTGACTATCGCATCCGATGTGGATTCAACTATAGCAGCAAGGCGCGCACGTTCTCCCTCCGCCCGCTTCCGCTCCGTGATGTCTTGGAATACAACTATCAGACCAACAATCGAGCCCTGCTGGTCCCGCAACGGCGACGACGAGTAGGAGACTGGGAAAAAACTTCTGTCCTTGCTAATAAAGATATCTTCAAAATCCTTCAGCACTTTGCCTTCATGTGCCACCTTAAAACCTGCGCACTCTTCGATAGGGAACGGCGTGCCGTCAGGGCGCTTGTAATGAGTCACATCATGCATCCTGCGGCCAATTAATTCTTCAGATGTCCATCCAAATAACCTTTCCGACTCAGGATTCATGTACGTGACTAGGCCATGAGTATCCACGGTGTACATTCCTTCACCCATGTTGGCCGTAGTTGTCTGGTTAAGTTCCAGTAACCGGCGGGCCTCGGCCTCGCTCCTACGTAGCGACTCCTCCGCCTGCTTACGCTCGGTGATGTCGCGAGTGAAGCAACGGGTATGAATAAATCGGTCTCCTTGCCAATAAACATTGGAATCGATAAGGACGTACTTTATCGAGCCGTCCTTGCACCGCAGTCGCGCCTCATAACTGTGCAGTTCTTCTCTATTGCTGAGACGCCGTAGGAAGTCCTCAATCACGGCCTGGTCTGCGTGGAACTCCGAGATGTGATGGCCTATATACTCCTCGCGGGTATAGCCCAGGAGGTCTACCTCCGCCTGGTTTACCCAGATCACACGGCCATCAGGCCCCACCCAGTGCAGGCCAATGGTAGCGTTTTCAACAAAATCGGTCAGCTCCTGTTCCTTACGCCACAGCGCTTCTTCTGCCCGCCTGCGCTCCGAGATGTCCACCAGCATGTTGATGCCGCCGGTAATTCTGCCTTCGGCATCGCGCAACGGTGTCGGATAATGGGCGAACCAGATGCGCTTCCCGTCCGGCCTCTCCGCAATGGCCTCAGCGCCACGGACAGTTCTCCCCTCCTTTAGCGCAATAGCCATGGGGCACTCGTCGTGGGGCATCGGTCTGCCGTCCGGATAGTAGAGCTTCCAGCTAATACACCACTTATCGCTGCCTAGCTCCGGCACGCGGCCGGAAAATTCCACGGCTGCCGGGCTGAAGTAAGTAAGGCGGCCCTCCGCGTCCGTCGTGTAGATTGCCGCTGGCAGCACATCGAACATCTGGCTAAAGCTGTGCTCGCCTCCAATCAGCGTTTCTTCGACCCCTCTGCGCCCGTTGGTCTTACCCGCCCCATTGCTCCCACGAGCGCCCTTGCCGTCTTTGCTCCGACCGTTGCTGGAATTACGAGGCCCACGGCCCGAAGTTCCAGGGGTGGAAATGGGGGTTGCGTCTACTGAGGACTGTGGGGAATTTTGCGGCAGCTTCTTCGCCCTTGACATTGACTCGACCCCCTAAGCCAATGCCAACTGGCAGCGACAGTAATACTTACACCATCCTCGGCTAATTGGATTACGGTGTCAAGGCGGCCCCTCCGCCGTCCAGCAGCCCTCAGTAATGCCTCGGCGCCTGTATCAGCCGACTCACGTGCTCCCCCTCCATCCTCGCCACAATGTTCAGCGCCATCTGCTTCACGTAGTACTCCAGCACTCGCCGCAGGTGCGTGTTCTTGCGGTAGTCCGCCTCCGCTATCTCGTCCACCCGCTTGGCGTCCCGCAGCGACATGCAGTTCTCGAAAGCGTTCTTGCTGTCCGGATCGTACACCGCCACCGCCTTCCCCCCCAGGCTGGTCACCACCGCAAAACACGGCACGTCTGTCGGCCCATCGCCGATGTACATCATGTTGCTGAACGGCACCCGCTTCTCGTCCTCCGGCAGGTGGTCGTTCACGTCCAGATGGAAGTCCATGTACTCGACTCCCTTGTTTATGCGAAACAAGTACTGCGTCTTGGACGTGTGGCTGACGATGCGCTTGGGCCAGCACACCCGCCCGTCCTTGTCCTCGTCCAGCTCGCATCCAAAGATACGGTCCACGTTCCGCTTCAGGCCGCTGCCATCCAGAATCGCTTGCAGTCCCGACGTTACGACATAGTGCTCCAGCTTGATGCCGTGCTGCTGGAACCTCTCCTCGTTCAGCGTCAGGCTCAGCTCCCGAAACACCTCCGGCACGCCCCGATAAAAATGCAGCTCCTTGCCCAACGCCGACAAGTCCTTGTTGGACATCCGTCGAAACTCCGGTATCTCCAGCAGCAGCCGCATCCACGCCAGCTCCCCCTCATAGGCTTTGGACGCGATCATGTCCGCCGCCTTCCCCCAGAAATCGTTCCTCGCGACGCCCAGCCGCGCGAACAAAACGTCGTCCTGCATCGAAAACGGACTCAGCGTGCGGTCATAGTCATAAACAATGGCGATAACGTTTTGCTGCTGAGGCATCGCTGCCGCCTCTCTAGTGCCTGGCGCTAATTGAGATTTGAGGCGCCGAAAAGTGCTGTTCAGCGCCCAGGAACTTCCTTCTCCCCTGGAGCCTGCCCTGAGCGTAGTCGAAGGGGGAGAAGGCGCAGGTCGAAGACTCGCCGTGGCGAGATGAGGGGTGAAACCCTACCGCCACAATCGATATGGGGGCTTCGAGTTCACTGGCCTCGTCTGGTCCTCTCCCCCCTTGAGGCCTGTCCTGAGCCTGGTTGAAGGAGGGAGACTTAGAGAGGGGGGTTGGGGCGGGGCCCCTGGGGGCTCTGCTACCCATCCCTACGCCCCTTTCGCCGTGACCTTCCTCGGCCCCACCGTCTTCATATACCCCTCATAATTCCGACGCGTCTCCCTCAGGCTGTCCCCCCCGAACTTCTCCAGAAAAGCGTCCGCCACCACCAGCGCCACCATCGCCTCCCCTATCACCCCAGCCGGCGGCACCTGGCACACGTCCGACCGCTCATAATGCGCCTGCACCATCTCCCCGCTGTCCAGGTCCACCGACGGCAGCGGGTTCTTCAGCGTCGATATCGGCTTGATAGCGAACCGCGCCACCAGCGGAGTCCCGCTGGTCATCCCGCCCTCCGTCCCGCCGCCACGATTTGTCTTTCGCTGCCACGGCCTCGACGGGTCCGTCACCGGCTCGATAACATCATGCACCTGCGACCCCTTCATGTTCACCGACTCCCACCCGTCGCCAATCGACACCGCCTTACAGGCGTGTATCGACATCAGCGCCTGAGCTATCCGCCCGTCCAGCTTCCTATCCCACTGCACGTGCGACCCTAGCCCAATAGGCAAATTCTCGCACACCACCTCCACTACTCCCCCCACCGTGTCTCCCGCCTCCTTGGCCTCATCGATGACCTTCATCATCTTGGCCTCCACCGACTCATCGGCGCACCGCACCGGCGACGCCTCCGTCTTGGCCCAATCGATGTTCTGCGGCGCCTTCGCCCATACCCCGCCAATGGATAGCGAGTGGCTGTTTATCGATATATCGAACTGCTCCAGCAGCGCCCTCGCCACCGACCCCGCCGCCACCCGCGCCGCCGTCTCTCGCGCGCTGGCCCGCTCCAGCACGTCGCGAACGTCGTCATAGCCATACTTCATCGTCCCCGCCAGGTCGGCGTGGCCGGGCCGCAGCCGCGTCACCCGCTTAATCTCCTCCTCCACCGCCGACACGCTCATAATCTTGGTCCAGTTGACCCAGTCCTTGTTCTCAATAGTCATGGCGATGGGGCTGCCCAGGGTCTTCCCGTGACGCACGCCGCTTATCACGTGCGCCCAGTCCTTCTCAATCTGCATCCGCCCGCCCCGGCCATACCCCTTCTGCCGACGCGCCATCTGCGCACCGATGTAGTCCTCCGTCAGCGGCACGCCCGCCGGCATTCCATCAACAATCACCGCCAGCCCCTGGCCGTGGGACTCGCCCGCTGTCATAAACCTAATCTTGCTCAGCATCGTCCTACTTTGTTTCGTTGATTTTGTTCATGGTACTCTTCGGACGGTTGTTGCTAGTTGAGATGCCGCCTATCAGGCTAAGCCTTCCTTTTCTCCCTTCTCCCCCTTGATGGGGGAGAACAGAAGAGAGGGTGAAACACTAGCTCCACAATCCTTTATCACTGCCACCTGCCATCATTTCTCCTCTTCTCCCCCCTTGAGGGGGAGAACTAAAGAGGGGGGTCAACCTCAGCACCTTCGCCTAACTCGTCCTTTCCATCAGCGCCTTTCGCGCCGCCTTGAACATCACGTCTACCGGCGCAGGCTTGCCCGTCCACAGCTCAAAGGCCACCGCGCCCTGGTAGATCAGCATCGACAGGCCCCCCAGCACTCGCGCCCCCGACTTCGACGCCTCCTGCATCAGCGGCGTCACGGGTGGATTATACACTAGCTCATATACCACAGCCCCAGACGGTATCTGCTCTCGACTCAGTGCCGACTCCCGCTCCGCTCCCCCGTGCAGCATCCCCATGGTCGTGCACTGCACGATTAAGTCCGCCTGCGACGCCTCCTCCTCCATCTCCTCCCCCGACAGCCCAATAGCCCTCGCCTCTCCCTTCCACCCCTGCTTCAAGTCCTTGACCAGCCGCTTGGCCCTGTCCACCGTCCGATTCGCAATCGCCACCGACGCCATCCCCTCCGACGCCAGCGCCATCACCACCCCTCGCGCCGCGCCGCCCGCCCCCAGAATCAGCACCCGCTTTCCAGCGGCGCTAAACCCCGCCTCCTCCTTCAGCGCGCGGACGAACCCCAGCCCATCGGTGTTGTGCCCGAAAAGCCTCCCGTCCCGCTTCATAATCGTGTTCACCGCCTGCGCCCGCTTGGCCTCCGGTGACAGCTCGTCCACATACTCCATCACCATCTCTTTGTGCGGCACCGTCACGTTAAACCCCAGTATGTTGGACTGTTCCGTCCTCACCTCCGCCACAAACTCCCTCACCCCCGTCATCGGCACTTCCCACGCCTCATACGTCATGTCCAGCCCGTGATGCCGTATCGCCGCATTCTGAAACGCCGGCGACATGGAGTGTTTTATCGGATACCCGATTATTCCCAAGCGTTTTGTCATAGTATGTTTTGATGCTAGGATTAAAGCCGTGAGTTGTCAGCACTAGATACACCCTCTTTCTTCTTTCCTCTCCCTTGATGGGAGAGGATTAAGGTGAGGGTGAAACCCTGCTGACCAGGCCTCATCTTTGCAACCAACTTTACCTCAGCCTTTTCTCCTCTTATCCAGCCACCCCTGCAAAATCACCGCCGCCGCCGCCGCGTCCGACGCCCCCTTCTCCCTCGACGGCTTCCTCCCAATCTCCCTCATGAACCCCTCCGCCTCCAACGTCGAAAACCTTTCATCCCACGTCTCCACCGCCACCGGCGATGCCCCCTCTAGCACCTCCACCAGCACCTGCACCCGCCTCCCCTGCTCCCCCACCTCCCCCCTCGAATCCAAAGGCATACCCACCACAATCCGCTCCGCCTTCAACTCCCTAGCCTTGCTAATAATAATCTCCACATCCCGCTCCAACCCCCTCCGAGTTATAAACCCCGCCGGCGACGCTATCAGTCCCGTCGGATCGCTGACCGCCATCCCAATGCGCCGGTCCCCCACATCCAGCGCCATCACCCGCCCCGGCCCCCTTTGGCTCTGAGCCGTTTCCACAGGCATGGATAATATGAACGCCACGTTGAAACTCTCTCTTCTTTCCTCTCCCTTGATGGGAGAGGATTATTGAACACCTTACTGCATATATGATTGAAATCCCGATGACCATCGGGAAGGTGAGGGTGAAACCCTGGCTCCACGATACTTTATCAAGGGAAACCTGCCGCACTGCGAACTATTCTTTCCTCTGCCGGCATCCCTGTATATGACCTCCAAAGCTGCCAACAAAGCCTATGCCGCACCCTTCAGGGTGCGGTAGGGTACCAACTTATCATCAAACTACGATACGTATGACCACATTCAGTCCTCAGACATCATTAGCATGCTGAATATTTGCCCACCTTGCACCCTCAGGGCCTCACCTCCCGCCTCACCAGCTCCGCCACCCCTGCCAGCGCCTCGTTCAGCTTATCCATCCGCTTTCCCCCCGCCTGCGCCGTGTCCGGCCTGCCGCCGCCTCCGCCTCCCACCACTTTCGCAGTCTCCCGCACGATATTCCCCGCGTGCAAGCCTCGCTTGATCAAATCCGGCGTCACCATCGACACCAGCAACGGGCTGCCGTTCTGCGACATCGCCAGCACCAGCACCGCGCTGCTTAGCTTGGCCTTCAGCCAGTCCCCCATCTCCCGCAGCGCCTCCACGCTGTTGGCCGACGTCTTTGCCGCCAGCACGTTCACCCCCTCCACCTGCTGCACCTTCCCCAATAGCTCCTGCGCCTCCGACTTCAGGCTCCGCCGCTCCAACTCCGCCACCCGCTTCCGCAACGACGACATCTCGTCCATGAACGATTGCAGCCGCCCCTCTACATCCGCTACCGGCGTCTCCAATCGTTTCGCGACGTTATACAAAATGTCCGTCCGCTCCACAAATAACGACTCCGCCGACCTCCCCGTTACCGCCTCCACTCGACGCAGCCCGCCGCCTACACTGGCCTCGCCTAGAATAAATATCGGCCCCACCTCGCCCGTCGCGTGAACGTGGGTGCCACCGCACAGCTCCAGGCTGAAGGGCTTGTGCTCTCGGCGCTCCCCCATCGATACCACCCGCACCCTGTCGCCATACTTATCGCCGAAGAACGCCAGCGCGCCCTCCTGCACCGCCTGGGCATATGTGGTCTCCCTGGTCTTCACATCCAAATTGCCCCGCACCTTGCTGTTCACCAGGTCTTGAATGTCCCGCAATTCCTCCCGTGCCAAAGGACTCACGTGGGTGTAGTCGAATCGAAGCCGCTCCGGCGCCACCAGCGACCCCGCTTGCCGCACGTGCGACCCCAAAATCTGGCGAAGCGCCGCGTGTAATAGATGCGTCCCGCTGTGGTTCCGCGCCGTGTCCGCCCGCCTCGTCCCGTCCACCGACGCCTCTACCTTATCCCCCAGCGACACGTTCCCCTCCAGCACCACACCCTTGTGCACAATCAGTCCCGCGACGGGGCTCTGCGTATCCTTGACCTCCACCTTCCCTTTCGCCCCGACGATATACCCCGCGTCGCCCACCTGCCCGCCGCCCTCGGCATAGAAAGGCGTCTCCTTCAGCACAACCTCCACCGTCTGCCCCTGCCCGGCGTGGCCCACCAGCCTCCCCTCCACCAGCAGCGCGATAACGCTGGTGTGCTTATGCAAATGTTGGTATCCAACAAACTCTGACTTCTCCACCCCCAAATTCTCATAGGCGGCGTGGACCTCCATACCCCCAGTCACCACATGCGCCGTCCGTGATTCCTGACGATGAATTTCCTGTGCCCTTTCGAAAGCCTCAAAATCTATTTCCAGCCCGTTCTCTCGTGCTATTTCTGCTGTTAGCTCCACAGGGAAGCCATAAGTGGATGCGAGCTGGAACACAATGTCGCCAGGCAGTTTGGTTGATATCTCTTCAAGTGAAGCCAAAACACTCCTTATTGAGCCTTTGTTAATTTCTGGAGTGGTGTCCCATCCTCCCTCGCCTGCTGCCCTATAGAGCCTCGTTAGCAGTTCTATCAGATTGGAAATGGCCCTGAAATAGCTTTCTGCGCTAACAGAAAAATTCAGGTCAACGCTATCTCTTCCCTTATCGAGCTTCTCCTTAACTGACCAAACTGTTTCAGTAGCTTGTGAGACCTGGAAACCCACACCACCACGTTTCGCCCTCTCGGTTAATAATGGCGTAAGGGCAGCCTTAATATTTCCTAAATCAGCTTTCGATAGGGTTTTAATTCCCCTTATGTACCCCTCAAGATGGTCACTTCCCTTACGTACTGTCTCGTTAAACCGCTCCTCCTCCAGGTTCACAACGCGCAATATGAAATCTCGATTTGTCCCCAAATCCGGGTACGCCCCCGAGAACCGGCGTATCGCCGCCTCCACCACCTCGCCCAGGAAGGCCCCCTCCAACCCCAAACGACGCCCGTATCGAATGGCGCGCCGCAACACCCGGCGCAGCACGTAGCCCCGTCCCTCGTTGCTGGGCGCGACGCCGTCGCTGATAACAAAAGCCGCCGCCCGGCTGTGCTCCGCCACCACCCGCAGCGCGTAGTCCGTCTCCTTGTCCCGTCCGTACGCCTTCCCCGACAACTGCAACACCTTCTCGATGAGCGGCTTCAGCAAGTCCGTTTCATATACATTCGCCGCGTTCTGCACCACCGCTGCCGCCCTCTCCAGCCCCATCCCTGTATCAACACTCGGCGCAGGAAGCGGCGTCCGCTTCCCCTCCTCGTCCTGGTAGTACTGCATAAACACCAGGTTCCAGAGTTCGACAAATCGCTCGCACTCGTGATTGGGGTGGCACCCCGGCCCGTTAATATCTGACCCATCCCGAATAGGCTGCCCGCACCCCCGTTCGGCGCCGAAGTCATAATGCAGCTCGCTGCACGGCCCCGTCGGCCCCGTACGGCCTGCCGGGCCCCACCAGTTGGCCTCGTTGCCGTAACGATGTATACGCTTCGGGTCGACTCCCACCTCGTCCCGCCAGATGCCGTAAGCCTCCTCGTCGTCCAGATAAACCGTGGCGTAGAACCGCTCCGGCTCCAGCCCATACCCCTCCGCCTTCGATGTCACAAACTCCCACGCCCATTTAATAGCGTCCCGCTTGAAATAGTCGCCGATGCTGAAGTTCCCCAGCATCTCGAAGAACGTTAGGTGCTTATGGTCGCCCACTTCGTCGATGTCCGTCGTCCTGAACGACTTCTGGCACGACGTCAGTCTTTTCGATGGCGGCGTCTGCTGGGCCGTGAAATACGGCTTCAGCGGCACCATCCCCGCGCTGGTGAACAGCAGCGTCGGGTCCCCCGCCGGCACCAGCGACGCACTGGGCAGCGCGCTGTGTCCTCGCTTCTCAAAGAAAGCGCGAAATCTGTCTCGTATCTGGTCGCCTGTTAGCATCTTACATCTAGTGTACAGGTGGCGGCGATTCTAGGGCAAGAATCAGGCATGGTCAAACTGAGTACCTTGATACCAAATACCAGTCTCCACTGAGTGTGCAACATGGCTACCGACGAGGCCTATGCCGCACACTGAAGTGTGCGGTACAGTACCTACCTACCATTAAATCCGCTGGTGTATTACCTCGTTAAGTTAGCTTTGCACGAAAACTCGGTGTACCCCTAGTCCGGAAGCGAATATGGGGCGCAACATCTCGGCGGGGGCCTTCTCCCATCAGGTTCTCCCCCTTCGGCCTGAAAGGCGAAGGGGGAGTTAGAGGGGGTTGTGGTTCCTTATTTCTCTTCCCCTTCCTCTTCGGGAAGGGGATAAAGGGGATGGTGGTTCCGAAGGAGACCAACACTCCACTTTCCGTGCAAAGCCAGTTAAGTTGTTAATCATCATCAGTGTGCCGTAGGGAACTACAACTCATCATCAAATCCGGCGTGGATTGCCTCATTCAGATCATTGTCGGGAAAATCCGCTTTTATGTAAATCACGCACGAAAACGTCCAAAATCATCCGCTAAAAACCCCTTCCTCTTACCCTCTCATTCTCTGTAAAATCCCCCACTCATGCCAGCTCAGCAGTGCTCCATCCAGTACAACGGCGCCGCCATTCGCTACCTCCTTATCAGGAGCAAACGCCGCCGAAAAACCCTCCACATCACATTCCATCCCCGCCACGGCGTCATCGTCGCCGCCCCTCAAAACGAGTCCTTCAGCCACATAGAAAGCTTCGTCCTCCGCCACGCCAAATGGATCCTTAAAAACTACGGCCGCCACGCCTACGCCCCCTCTCCCATCGCCTTCGCCGCCGGCGACACCCTCCCCTACCTGGGCCGCTCCTTCCCTCTGACCGTCAACCCGCCCAAGGGGCTTCGTCGTCCCCAAATCTCCTTCGACGACTGCGCCTTCACCCTCGACGCCCCAGACTACCCCGACCCAGACTCCCGCCGCGCGGCCATCGCCCGCGCCTTCGAGACATGGTATCGGCGCCATGCCCTGGAATACCTGGGCCAGCGCGTCACCCCATGGAGCGCCGCCATGGGCCTCAAGCCCGCGGAAGTCATCGTCCGCGAGCAGCGCCATCGATGGGGCAGCTGCACCGCCAAAGGCGTCCTGCGATTTAACTGGCGTCTAATCCAGCTCGACCCCGAAATCATCGACTACGTCGTCGTCCATGAGCTGGCCCACCTCGCCGTCCTCAACCACTCCCCCCGCTTCTGGCAGCGCGTCGAGCGCTCCATGCCGGACTACCGGGACCGCCTCAAACGCCTCCGCTCCAGCCTCGCCAACGTCGCCCTCTAGTCGTACCGTCAAAGCGACCCAATGCATTGAGCCGTAGCTCGTCGAGTACCTTCCTTTCTCCTCCCATCAGGTTCTCCCCCTTCGGCCTGGAAGAGCCTGTCCAGAGTACCCCCCGAGGGACGAAGGGGGAGTTAGACGCCGTCCTGAGTCCGCCTTTGGCGGATCGAAGGAGGGGGTTGTGGTATTTCTTTATTCTTTCCCTCTTCTCAGAAAGGAGAAGAGGGCTGCAAGCTCGCCGTGGCGAGATTAAGGGTGATGAGGTCGCCTCGATTAAGAACAAGGTCTGTTGTGCCAAACCAAGATAATGACCATTCCCATTGATTCCTTCTAGTAGTTCCCTTAATATTCAAATTACCACCACCCAAGGAGTAGGAATGCAGTCCAGCGTTATCGGCAAGATCGAAAAAGCCAGACGTTACTCCGAGGAAAAAGACCGCGTTAAGTTCACCTCTCTCACAGCCACCCTGCGGGGCGACCACACTGACCACCAGGTCATATATAACAACGGCTTCTGGTCCTGCGACTGCCACTATTTCCGCGTCAGCGCCACCTGCAGCCACACCATGGCCCTCCAGCGAATCCTAGACCCCATGGTCGCCATCTAACGCGCATATCCTCGTCCGTTGGATGACGCCGCGTCGTCCACAGTATCGCTGCGCCTCATTCTTTTTGCTTGTGTGTCTTGCTAGGCAGGCCGCATAACCGGTTGTCCTGCCCATCTGGCCTCTCTCACGTGAACTCGTAATGCACATTAAGGGCTAGGATTATAAAACCACGAGCCTAAGAACAAACGGAGGCGAAGGCCTTCCCCTTCTGGTCCCCCTTCTTCTCCTATTGAAAAGGAGAAGAAGGGGTTAGGGGATGATGATGAGGTGATCTTGTTCTTCTTTCCCCTTCTTCCGGCATGAAGAAGGGGACAAAGAGGATGAAGGTATCCCGATTAAGAACGAGACCTCTTTTTCAGATTACGCGTCTTGACTGACAGAGCTAAGCGGTAGGAAACCTTGGCGAGGCGGGACTCGCTGCCAACTGCCTCTACAACGGACCTCCGGTATCCCTCTCGCTCACCATCGCCGACACATGGGGCCGCAGCCCGTTCGTCACCCCACGCCTCCCCACCATCTCCAACCCCTCATATACGGCCTGTCTGCTCCTCTCCCCGAAAAATATAAGCCAGCTTGTGATCCCCAGAAACTTCGTTCCGTCCTCCCACCAATCGTGGTCAGGCATCTGTATAACGTGAGTGTCCAGGAAGGAGGAAATCGCGAAGAGACCAAAGGCCAGCAAGAGAAACGCCGCCGGGCCGGCCAGGATGTTCTTCCGAAAGACCGCCAGATAGACAAGGCCGATTAAGAGATAGACCGCCACCACTCCCTTCTGCGGTATCTCTAGGTAGTATGGGATAACGTGCTCGTGTGCTAGGAATAAATCGTCCAGCAGCAGCGCGCAAGACGCCAGGCCGGAAGCCAGAAGGAACAGGCTAACTCCCTTGAGATAAGGCTGGCCCCTCACCAGCCAGGCGAACAGGCACGCGGCGGCCGCGAAAGACCACAACACAATTCCCAGGCTGGAGACGGCCCCAATGTAAAAAGGCGAGTCGGTGACAGTGGACGGGTCTTGCATCAGCTCAAAGGAGCTAGCCCTGTCCTGGGCCTTAATAACCGCCAGCAGCGCCAGGCTAGGTATAAGGCCCAGAAGAAGGACGGGCCTCATCAGCAGCCGTCTAATCATGAATTGAGGCTGCTTCAAGGGCCTCTCCGCCTGCTGCCCCTTGTTTCAGAGACTTAGGCAGGTCATAGAGCCGGCGGCAGTTGTCCCAGAGGATCTTTCGTTTCGACTCTAGGCTCAGCGCGTCCGTAGACAGAAAGGTGTCGACGGCATGAGGGTATGCGCTGTCGTGGTGTGGGAAATCCGTCGAAAACACAATGTTGCTGTCGCCAAGCTCGCCGACCACGTGCTTTACCAACTCCTCGTCGGGGTCTACCGATATGTAGCACTGACTCAGGAAATACTCGGACGGCCTCATATCCAGTTCCAGGCCCTCCCCGGGGCCAAACTTCTCCCACTGGTCGTCCAGACGGTACAGCCACTACGGCAGCCACGAACAGTTCCCCTCCAGGAACGCCACGCGCAGGCGGGGGAATCGATGCAGCACCCCGCCCAGGATCATGCTGCCCGCCGCCAGCATCAGCTCTAGTGCAAAGGTGGAGGCGTGCGACAGCGTCCTAAAGGCCGGATGGCCCGCTAGACGCGCGCTGATGTAGTCCTTGGACAAGCCTCCGGAGGTTCCGTGAAAACACGCGGGGACGTTAAGCCCCTCCAGCTCCGCCCATAAAACGTCGAACTCCTGGTCATGCACGTGTTTTCCCGCTATGGGCATGGGAAGCATGGCTATGCCCACCATACCCAGCTCCTCCACGGCCCGTCTCGCCTCCCGCGCGGCCTCAGCCGCGTTGTGCTGGGCCACTATTCCTGTGCCCTTGAACCTGGCCGGATCGGTCTTGCAGAAGTCCGACGCCCAGTCGTTGAACCCCCGCGCCATGGCCGCGGCGAACTCCGGCTCCGACTCATCATCGGACACATACATGCCTCCCAGGGTCCGGAACATCACCGCCACGTCAATCCCCCGCATGACATTAAAAATATGGTTACCGAAATAAAGTGATTGTCTCAAAACTACGGTTACCGAAATCCCAGGGAGGTAGCCGTGAACCGGGAGAGCATTGGCGAGTACGCTCAGCGTCAAAGGGAAAG
>VGZZ01000014.1 GCA_016872285.1 SAR202 cluster bacterium
AGGCGGGGCGGGAGGGCTGGCGGGGCGGGTTGGAAGGGCGGGCATAGGGTTGGGACGGTGAGGTAGGTCGCGGAGCCATGGGGCGGGAGGGGGTGGAGGCGGTCTCAGGAGTATCGGTGGAGGCTTCGACGACGGCGAGTTCCAGGGGGAGGCTGGAGGAGGCGTCCAGCTTCATGTTGGCCTGGCCGAGGGCTTTGAGGCATTTCATGGTGCGGTTGATATGGGTCTTGCCGGCGAGGGTCTGGACGTCACGAAGGGTCTCGGCTTCCAGATCCAGGGTATCGGCGGCACCGGACTGGACCATGAGGACGGCGCGGAGGAGTTCCAGGGACTGGCGGTGGAGGGCGCGGACATCCGCGCCGTTCTGGGCGGCGCGGGCGATGGCGCCGAGGGCGGCGGCGGAATTGCCGGAGAGGAGGTAGCCTACCAGGTCTTTGGCGGCCTGGGAGTGGCCGAGGCCTAAGACCTCCTGAACGGCTTCCAGGGTGACTTTGTGACCATAGGAGACTGCTATTTGCTCGAGGAGGTTTTCGGCGTCGCGGAGGCCGCCGTTGGCGGCGCGGGCCAGGGCGAGGAGAGCTTTAGGGTCGGCGTCGATGGACTCCTGGTCGCAGATAAAGCGGAGCTTGGCGCCGATGACTTCCGAGGAGAGCCTTCGGAAGTCGAAACGCTGACACCGGGAGGTGATGGTGGCGAGGATTTTATGGGGCTCGGTGGTGCAGAGGACGAAGATGACGTGGGGAGGAGGCTCCTCCAGGGTCTTGAGGAAGGCGTTGGAGGCGGCCTCAGTGAGCATGTGGGCCTCATCCACGATATAGACCTTGTACTTGCCTTCGGTGGGAGAGAAGTGGACCTTGTCACGGATGCCCCGGATCTCGTCGATGCCGCGGTTGGAGGCGGCGTCCATTTCGATGAGGTCCATGAAGCGGCCGGCGTCGGTGGAGAGGCAGATGGGACAGGCGGTGTCAGGCTCGCCACCGGAGGGATGCCGGCAGTTGAGGGCCTTGGCGAGGACTCGCGCGGTGGTGGTCTTGCCGGTGCCTCGGGGGCCGCAGAAGAGGTAGGCGTGCCCGACGTGGCCTCCGGCGACGGCCTGCCGGAGGACGGTGGTGACGTGCTCCTGGCCGGTGACCTGGGCAAAGGTCTTGGGGCGCCACTTTCGATAGAAGACCTGGGAGGTCATAGGCGGTGGGGGACTCCTGGAGAGGGGGCTATGGGGACACTATAGCAGATTGGGGGAGGGGGAAGGGAAGGGTGGAGAGGGACGGGTTTCCAGGCGGGACGGGGGTAGGAGAGGTGAGAAGAGGGGAGAGGATTAATAGGAAGGGAGGGTATCTCAATGGGGAACGGTCGTGGGAGACGGTATAGCCTGTCGGACGGAGCGTAGTGCTAGTGTTTCACCCTCACTCTCCACGGCGAGTCTTCGACCTTAATCCTCTCCCATCAAGGGAGAGGAAATATAAGAAAAAGCTTGGGGCTAGGCATGGAGGCGCTCCTTAATCTCCTCGATACTGGCCGCTTCACAGAAGAGGGCAAGGGCCTCTTGTAGGTTACAGGTGGCTTCTTCGGCGGTATGGCCCTGGCTGGCAATGTCCAATTCTGGGTAGAGGGCAACGTACCAGTCTCCTTCACGTTCAACTACTGCGGTTCTTGACGCACCGTAGCCATAGTTACACCTGGGATGAACTTTAACGACATTTTACCATCATATGAAGACGTGGCCTTCAGGGGCTAGGAAGTTTGTAGAGGTTCTGCTCTGCAATGACCATGTTCTCTTCTTGCGGGTGGCGTTCCGGCGGTTGTAGCCAATGAGGTGGGCGAGGGCGTTTAGGACTAGTCTGAAGATGTGTCCTGACGTTTTGGGAAATGGGACGTTTTTATAGGTGTATAGACTAAGAGATAGCATAGAGTCTCTCCTCCTCCTTAGGGTCGCGAAAGCGGCCAACCTCCCCAAGCCGCCAGGGCGGGCGCCTACCCCCTCGTCCTGGCGGTATTTCTTTTTGGGGGAGGGGGTACGGGAAGGGGACAGAGAGGTGTGATTGTGCCTGACGGACGGAGCGTAGAGCTAGTGTTTCACCCTCTCTTCCTTCGACCAGGCTCAGGACGGCGTCTGTTCTCCCCTATCAAGGGGGAGAAGGGGTAAAGGGGGCTATTGAGGGATTGGCAGGAGGCGAGGATAGAGTGTAATGGTGGCAGGCGTATCGTTGAGGTTTCTCCCGCCTGAGGCGGGTCGAAATGACGTAACACCCTAATCCAACCACGCCCACGGATAGAGAGGGAGCCGGGGCCTAGCTACGAGGTAGGTAGTGCTGGGCATAGATCCTTCGACTTCGCTCAGGATGACAGGACTTGTTTTATTGAGTCACCCTGGGCATGTTCAACGGACACTTTCGGCAGGGAGGGTTAGGAGGTGGGGGGACGGAGGTGGGACCAGGGTTGGGCGGACTCAAAGGCGGCGGAGGCGGCGAGGACGGCGGGTTCGTCGCGAAGGGAACCGACGATCTGGAGGCCGATGGGCAGGCCATCAACGAAGCCGCAGGGGACGCTGGCGGCGGGGTTGCCGGTGAAGTTGAATGGGAAGAGGGTGGCGTAGAAGCCCCACATTTTGCCGACAGGTTTGCCGTCGATGACATGGGGCCGATGGCCGCAGGGGAAGGGAGGGACGGCCAGGGTGGGAGTTAGCAGCAGGTCGTATTTTTTGAAGAAGTCGCGGGTGTAGAGCTGTAGGCGCTGGAGAGCGGCGAGGGCGGCGGCGTACTGGAGGCCGGTGATTTTGGCGCCGTTTTCGATGCCTTCTCTGAGGTAGGGCATCATGAGGTGGCCTTTGTCCAGGTACTGGCCGTAGTTGGCATAGTCGTAGACACCGACAAGGGTAGTCATGAGGTCGCGGACTTCC
Source organism: SAR202 cluster bacterium (assembly GCA_016872285.1). Classification (NCBI taxonomy): domain Bacteria; kingdom Bacillati; phylum Chloroflexota; class Dehalococcoidia; species SAR202 cluster bacterium. The sequence goes on from VGZZ01000014.1 coordinate 2,897, forward strand.
TGGATGTCGATTTTGTAGACGTTGTCGTCGACGGAAGCGCCGAGGGACTCGAAAACGCGGGCGGCCTTATAGCAGACGTCGCGGACTGATTTTTCGACGGGGATGGAACCGAGGTCGGAGCTGTAGGCGATTCGTAAGCCTTTCACACCCCTGCTGAGGGCGGCGGAGAAGTTTGGGGGTCGAGACATGATGGTGCCGACGGGGGAGGCCTGGGGGTGAGGGCCGGCCATGACCTGGAGGAAGAGGGCGGCGTCGGCGACGGTGCGGGTGAGGGGGCCGTCCTGGGAGTAGAACACGGGGTTGAAGCTCATGGGGCCGGTGTTTCTGCGGGGGACGCGGCCCAGGGAGCCCATGATGCCGTAGATGCCGCAGAAGGACGCGGGGACTCGTATGGAGCCGCCGCCATCGGTGCCGTGGGCGATGGGGTTGAGGCCGGCGGCGACGGAGGCGCCCGCGCCGCCGCTGGAGGCGCCAGCGACCATCTTGGTGTTCCAGGGGTTGCGGCAGAAGTCGCCGAGCTTGTTTTCGGTGACGCCGCCGCCGTGGCCGAATTCCGGGGTGTTGGTCTTGCCAAGGATGATCGCACCGGCGTTTTTTATTCGGGTGACGACGAAGTCGTCCTGGTCGGGGACCCAGTCCTTGAGGATAAGGGAGCCTTTGGTGGTGCGGAGGCCTTTGGTGGGGAGGAGGTCTTTGATGGAGGTGGGGATGCCATGGAGGGGGCCAAGGCGCTTGCCTTTCATGACGTCGGATTCTGCCTGACGGGCCTGGGCGAGGGCCGATACATCGGCCTGCTCCGAATTATGTGAGTTTGTGGAGCAAGCGCCCTCGTCCGCCACAGTGAGGAAGGCGTTTAGCTTTGAATTGAGGGCGTGGATGCGGTCCAGATAAAGCTGGGTCAGCTCGACGGGGGAGAGTTTTTTGCCGGCGATGAGGCGTCGAAGGTCGGTGGCGGGGGTGAAGGCGAGGTCCTGGGAAGAGGGCATGGGGAGACTCCTAGGGGAGGGTTGGGGAGAGGATAGCATAGGGGATGGGAGAGGCAAAGGAAGGAAAAAGGGAGGCCACGTAAGTAATTGGATATGGCGGCAGTCGGTGTGTGAGTTAACTATATGGGAGGTAATGGTAGCGGACGACACGTTGAGGTTTCTCGACTGCTCCATTCGGCTACGTCCGAGTACAAGCCGATCCGCCACGGCGGACGAGCCCCCCTCCCGATTACATCGGGATTTCGCGATTGAATGGGGTTAAGGTGCTCAAAGATTGAATAGAAACTAAGGTTGGGGAGACTTCGCTCAGGGCTAAAGGCTCACCGAAATGACCCTTCGATCCGCCAGAGGCGGGCTCAGGGCAGGCTCCGCAACCTACCCCGCCACCCACCCGAAAAGAGATGGGACTAGGAAGAAGGGACTAGCCTTGAGGTATCTATTTGAGGTAGTCACAGGAGGGGGAGCGGGGTAGGGTACCTACGGCGGTATGTTTCCAAAGGTCTAGGGAGTTATTTGTAGAGGTAAAAGATGGGCAAAGCATCTCTGGCAAGGGGCGTTATTGTGAGGGTTTTCTCCAAGTGGCTGGTGGTAAGGATTGGGGAGGAGGAGAAGGATATTTACTATTCGATGTCCGGGTTGAGGAAGAAGGACTTGATGATGTTGAAGTGGCGAGGGAAGCCTGTGGAGCTGGTGCTGAGGGGCCCGATGTTGCTGAATGTGTTGTGTCCGATGGAGTTGAGCGCGATGCCGACTCCTGGGTAACTCCTCCCGCTCTGGAGTTTCGGCAGCTTTCGGCATAAAACCAGCCCTGTTCTCATTCGGGATACCATCCCCTGGCCCCTTTCCCGACTGCATCGGGACTGAGTACAGCCTGCTGGAAGGGGAAGAGATAATTAGAACCACAACCCCCTCCTTCGACATACTCAGGACAGCGTCTAACGCCCCCTTCGCCTTCCAGGGGCTTTGCCCTAAAAAGTCCAGGTTTTGAGACACTTTTGAGGCAAGACATGGATTTGCCTCAAAAGTCCAAGAATGGGGTTCCAAACCCAAGATGAAAAGCATAAGTCTGCACTGGTACTTTTAGGGCAGACGGGGGTTTTGAGGCAAAGCCCCTTCCAGGCCGAAGGGGGGACCAGACCAGCCCCCTAAGTCCCCGTCTGTGCAAAAGACTCGTGTTTTCCCATGATCCAGCCCATGATAAAAAGGCTCGGAACTTTCTTTAATGTGCATCACGCGTCTGTTGGAAGGGAAGAGAAAGTAAGATCACATCATCATCCCCCTTCAACAAGCTCAGGGCAGTCCCTAGCCCCTTTCCCGATTGACATAGGGGCCGATCCGCCACGGCGGACGAGCCCCCCTCCCGATTACATCGGGATTTCGCGATTTATATAGGTAAATAGAGGTGTTCCCCGTTTGAATATAAGTCAAGGATGGGGAGATTTCGTCCTGCGGATTCAACTTCTACAAGGTAGGCGAAGAAGGTGAACCAGAGGGGAATGCCTTTTCGCTCATTCTTAACCGCCTATTGCCTTCCAAGCAGTCGAGCACTACGAAGGGGTAAGTATCAGAGGGGGGTGACAAGAGAGAGGGCACGTAGTTGCGGAGGGAGCGGGGGTTAGTTTAGGCCGATGTGGAGGTCCGGGTCGTCAAGAGTGTTCTGGATGGTGATGCGGAGGGATTCCTCGTCGAAGGGTTTGGTGATGAACCTGACGGACTTGTAGCGGAGGACGCGCATGGCGCGGGAGGCGGTGGCAGCGTCTCCATAGGCGGTGAGGAAGATTACAGGGATGCCGAGATGGCTTTGGATGTGGGCGGCGGCGTCGATGCCGTCCATTTCGCCCTGGAGGACAATGTCCATGAGGACAAGGCTGGGCTTGGTCTGTTCAGCCTTTTTTATGGCTTCCTCGCCGGAGGCGACGATGGTGGTGTCGCGGAAGCCGAAGCGGTGGAGTTTGCTCCTGATGTCCAGGGCGGTGATGCGCTCATCTTCGACGATCAGGATGCGGGGCGTCATGACTTTCTTGCCTTCAACATTTCGAAGCATATGTTATATATAGTACCTCCTTTCTGTTCCATTTCGATAGTACCCTGCAGCTGTTGTGCGAGGCCGTTTACGAGCCGCAGGCCCAGGCTGGATGTGTCCCTGAAGTCCAGCCCCGTGGGGAAACCTATGCCGTCGTCACTGACGGTGAGGAGCAAAGCACCGTTCTCCTGTTGGGAGAGGCCGATGATAATGGTCCCTTTTCTATCATGAGGAAATGCGTGTTTAAGGGAGTTGGTGAAAAGCTCGTTAACTATGAGGGCGCAGGGGACGGCGGTCTCCGAGTTGAGGAAGACGCGGTTAGAATTGATCTGAAGGGATATCCTGGCGGAGTCTCCCAGGGCGCGGACCACAGGCGGAAGGGTCTCTTGCAAGTGGTTATCGAAGTCAATGAGGGCCTGGCCGTTTTGGGGGCGGAGGCGGGAGTGGACGGCGGCCAGGGCGCGGAGGCGTCCTTCACTCTCCTGGAGAATGGACTGGCCGCTGGGGTCGGCGATGTTGTCGGCCTGGAGGGAGTTTTTGACTCGATGGTTGATTTCTGAGACAAGGATTTCGGCGCGCATACGGCGGGCTTCTTCCTGGGCTTGCTGGGAGATAAGCATTGCGGTGTCCAGGGCTGTGGCGTACTGGTCTGCCAGGAGACTTAAAAGGGAAAGATCATCGTTGGGGAAAAGGGGATTTCGGCGGGAGAGGACAAGGAGAAACCCAAAGGAGCGACTGGACGTGGCGATGGGAACGACGAGGAGGGCCTTAGCACCGGTGAGGGAGAGGATGCGAATCTCATCGGGCGTCAAATCGGCGGGGTCGGTGGCGACGAGGGACAGGCGCTGGTTGTTGGCGCGAGCCAGGGCGCCGGAGGCTGGGGTAAGGGTCTCGGAGACGAGGGCTTTGAGGTCCGAGGACTGGACTGTGAGTTTGTTCTGAGTGTCGTTCCAGAGGGCGCCAGCGCTGGCGACGCCGCCGCCGACGGCGGTGGCGGTCTTGCAGAGTTCGGAGGCTGAGGCCGCGGCCCGCTCAGCGGGGGGTATTCCCTGGATGGACGCAAGGAATTTGTGGACCTCCGGAAGCTGCCAGGTGCGTCTGAGCCAGCCTGGGGGGACGAAGGCCAGGTAGTAGGCGATGCCAGCGATGACCGGCAGAAAGGCAATGGCGGTTCGAGTTTCGTCAGCGATGGACGGTCTTTCAACGATGACGCCGATCATGGCGAAGGTGGCGGCAAGGCTGGTGTGTATAATGGCAGAAGAATGGAAGGGCAATTGAGAAGAGGGTAAGGGGTATGGTTTACACGGATGAGCGGGTAAAGGAAGCGTGGGCGGCAATAAAGGGACTGAGAGACGAAGGAGAACTGGATAGGTGGAGAGAGGCGCATCAGAAAAACATCGAGTTCATTGACAGTCATTGGGACGAGCTGCTAAAGAAGTATCCCGAACAATGGGTGGCGGTAAAGGACCAGAAAGTCATTGCGCATAATAAAGACCTTATGAAGCTGGCATCTAAATTGCACAAAATGGGCGAAACTAGCAATTACGTAAAAATTGAAGGAATCAGTAAGTGGCGCTGGCAACGGGCCTTGAGGGACTAGCGTTTGATCCCAGGCTTCATGCGCCGCTCAAGGGACGGCACGCTGACCCCATATGTGCTTGGAGAAGTTTTCCTAAGCCGACTAGGTATAACTTTCTACGTTGAGCTTTTAATTGACACCGGGTCAAGCACGACTGTGATTCACCCGATGGACTGGGCTAAACGGCTCCCTAGATATGCCCAGGAATCTCAGAGAGAGTCCATTAGCCTGACAGGAATAAGCGGGTAAAGGCCTTATGCAAGGGAGCCGGTCAGCCTATTTTTTGCAGACCAGACTGGCAAAATTGTTCTGTCCAGGGCGTCGACCATACTTCTTGGAATGCCGCTTCCGAACGAAGACTTGAGAGAAGGCCCTGACTCCTGATGTAGGTAGAGATTTAATGTTGGACGGAGCGCTTAGGATTGATTTCAGGACGGAGGAGGTGGAGCTTGGCATTCCATATATCGAAGAAGAGGGGTAGCAAGGCTTAGCAAACCAGCCATAGACAGCTATACTCTGGCTAAGGGCATATACCCACAGGAGGCAGATAGTGACAAGCACAAAATACAGAGTGGTATCCGCGGACTCGCACATGGACCTGGCGTATTTGCCGAGGGACTTGTGGACGTCCAGATTTCCCAGGGAGATGCGGGACAGGGCGCCCCGGATAATGGAGACGGAAAAGGGGACGCAGTGGGTGGCGGGGAGCATGATTTTGGGGCCGGCGGGTCGACGGCGGTTTAGGGACAAGAGCGATCAGCTTAGTATCGGCCACAGGTTGGAGGAGACGGAGAAGGCGAACCCGGGGGACTCCAGGCTGCGGCTGCAGGACCTGGAGAAGGACGGGGTGGACGCGGAGGTGATGTATGGGATTCTGGGCATGGGGCTGAAGGTGAAGGAGCCGACGCTTCGGGGGCAGATATATCGAGCGTACAACGACTACATATCGGAGTTTTGCGGGGCGGCGCCCGGTAGGTTCTTCGCGCTGGGGTGCATACCGAGCGACAACCCGGAGGAGGCGGCCAGCGAGGTGCGTCGGGTGGCGAAGCTGGGGCTGAGGGGGGCGGACTTTTCGCCCTTCGCGGCGTCGAAGCCGGTGTGGCACCCGATGTGGGAGCCGCTGTGGCAGGCTTGCGAGGAGACGGGGCTGTCGGCGCAGTTCCACATAGCGGGGGGGACGACGAGCGTGGGGATGCAGTTTGGGGAGGCGTCGGCGACGTGCGCGTACGTATGCGTTGCGCCGATGCAGGTGGACGAGGCGCTGGCGTCTATGATATGGAGCAAGGCGCTGGAGCGGCACCCGGGGCTCAAGGTGGTGCTGGTGGAGAGCGGATTCGGGTGGATACCGTACTTGCTGGAGCGGATGGACTACGAGCTGGAGGACAGGATGCACGAGATGGGGCTGAGGATGAAGCCCAGCGAGTACTGGCGCCGACAGTGTTACGCGACGTTCCAGAAGGATTTCGTGGGGATGCGGCTGCTGGATGTAATAGGGGAGGGGAATGTGATGTGGGGGAGCGATTACCCGCACCCGGACGGGGTGTGGCCGCATTCGCAGAAGGTGCTGGGGGAGTTGTTCGAGGGGGTGCCGGAGGGAACGAGACGGAAGATTACGCGTGAGAACGCGGTGAAGTTGTATAACCTGGCGTAGGGGCCAGGGACATGTTGGTATTATCCAACGCTCCTTGTCCCTAATGGAGCCACCATCATCCCCTTATCCCCTTCTTCCATCAGGAAGAAGGGGATGAAAAAATAAGAGCACCTCATCACCCCCTATCCCTCTCTTCTCCTTTGCAATAGGAGAAGAGGGGGGACCTGAGGAGACTAAATTACGCGCGCTCAAAGCTGCCCCATATTCCTACCGCATTCACGGCCCGTGCCTAAAAGGCTGATAATCGGCAGTGGGCTGCGTTAGACTGAGTAGGGGTATTTAGAGAGGCGTGCAATCATGCATTCTTGCATAAATTGGGCGGAGCTTTGCTGAATGATGTGATACTGGGGGCGCTGCAGGGGATTACCGAGTGGATACCTGTAAGCTCGGATGGAACGGTGTCGGCGGTGTATTCGTGGCTGAAGGGCGGGGACCTGGATGAGGCGCTGGCGTACGCTCAGTGGCTGCACCTGGGGACGGCGCCGGCGGCGATTATTGTACTAAGGAAGGATGTGGCAGCTTTGATTCGGGAGGTGGCGCCGAAGCCGAAGGCGCTGTCGCCGCTGTTTAAGTTTCTGGTAGTGTCGACGCTGGTCAGCGCCGCGGTGGGTCTGCCTTTGCTGATTCTTCTGGACGAGACTTTGAATGTGGCGGGGCCGGCCTTGATGGGAGTCATCGGCGGGTTTTTGTTGGTGACGGGGTATGTTTTGTTGAAGCAGAAGGTGACGGGGAACCGGACGCGGGCGGAGCTTTCGCCGACGGACGGGGTGCTGGCGGGGGTGATGCAGGGGCTGGCGGCGCTGCCGGGGATAAGCCGGTCGGGGATGACGATGTCGATTTTGCTGGCGAGGCGGATGGACCGGCAGGAGGCGCTGGTGGCGAGCTTTTTGATGAGCATACCGGCGAGCCTGGGCGGGGCGTTTTACGGGGCGCTGGACAGCGGTTTTGATATAAGGACGGGGCATTGGGCGGGAGCGGCGGCGGCGTTTGTGGTGGGGCTGGTGTGTATTAAGGCGCTGCTAGCGGTGGCGGGTCGGGTGAATTTTGGGGCGTTTGTGGTGGCGGTGGGGGCGCTGATGGTGGTGGGAGCGGTGGTGGAGGGGGTAGTGCAGTAGGGGGGCATCAGGACTGGGCCGGTTATGCCGACGCTGGCGGCGTTTGGAGACGAGGGGAGACGCAGGGCGCGTCAGTGACAAACCGAGGCAGGATGCAGTCATAACAGATTCCCTTCGACCAGGCTCAGGACAGGCCTCGACTGCATCCTTCCGAATACAGAAGGATGCCGCTCGGAATGACAATTCAGCTTCTTATTTCTTAGCCCCAACCCTTCATTAGCAGGGGATGTCTCCAGGGGAAAGAGGAGCTGAGAACAAGCACAACTAGCACTTTATTCTCATATTACTTGCCGAGAGTCTGTTTTATTAGTTCCGACATGCGCTCGCCGATCATGATGGTAGAGGCGTTGGGGTTGGCGCTGACGACGTTGGGCATGATGGAGGCGTCGCAGACGCGGAGGTTCTGGAGGCCGTGGACTCGGCCGTACTGGTCGACGACGGCCGTGGGGTCTGAGGCGGGGCCCATCTTGCAGGTGCCGGACTGGTGCTGGGAGCCGGCGATGTTACGAAGGATCCACTCGTCGAGGGATTTGTCGGAGGCGAGGTGGGAGTCGTCGGGAGCGATGCGAGGGCCGGCGATGCCTTTGAAGGCGGGGTGAGCGCCGATTTTGATGCACATTCGGACGCCTTCGCGCAGCCGCTCCAGGTCGTGGGGGTGGACGGCGTTGAAATCGATTTCGGGAGGGGCGTCGAAGTCGGCGGAGGTGAGGCGGAGGCGGCCGGCGCTGGCGGGGAGTTCGATGGTGGGATTGAGCCATAGCTGGGGCGGGGTCTCCTCAGAGCCGCGGAAGTCGGGGTTGATGGTGACGTCCTTGGGGCGTTTGGAGGCGGAGGAGGTGTAGCGGAGGATAATCTGGCGCTTGTCGAAGTGGGCTTCGTGAGGCCGGAGGTGCTGGTACCGGACCATGGAGTAGAGGTGGTTGCGGAGGTTCTCGCCGACGCCGGGGAGGTTGTGGATAACTTTCATGCCGAGCTTTTTGAGCTGGGCGGCGGGGCCGATGCCGGAATGGAGGAGGAGGAAGGGTGAGCCGACAGCGCCGGAGGAGAGGACGACTTCCGAGGCATCGACTTTGAAGGACTGGCCGCCGCTGATAACTTCGACGCCGACGGCGCGCTTGCCTTTGAAGAGGATGCGACGGGCTTTGGCCTGGCCTTTGAGGGTGAGGTTGAGGCGGTGGTGGTTGGGATTGAGGTACGCCATGGCGGTGTTTATGCGGAGGCCGGCGACATCGTTGACGGGATTGAGGCAGAGGCCCTGGGCCTGGGGGTCGTTGATGTCGGGCATGTAGGGGTAGCCCATGTCTTTGCAGGCCTGGTAGAAGAACTTGGCGGTGGGGAGCATCTTATCGAAGGGGACGCGGCGGATGGGCATGGGGCCGTCCTTGCCGTGGAAATCGCCGCCGAAGTCGGTATCGGTCTCGATGCGTCGAAAGGATGGGAGGACTTTGAGGTAGGACCATTCGGGATTGCCGTCGGCGGCCCAGCCGTCGAAGTCCTCGGGGACGCCTCGGATGAAGAAAGCGCCGTTGATGGCGCTGGAGCCGCCCATGACGCGGCCTCGCCAGAGGGTCTTGTTCCAGGGCTGGTGGGAGTTCATGCGGGAGTCAAAGGCGGAGATGTGGTCGCCGGTGAGGCGGGAGATGTTGCCGTAGCCGGTGCGGACGGCCTCCGGGAACTGTTCGATGGAGGAGAAGTAGGGGCCTTCATCCAGGAGGAGGACGGAGAGGTTAGGGTCCTGGGAGAGGCGGGCGGCGAGGGTGGCGCCGGCTGAGCCAGCGCCGATGATGGCGATGTCGTATTTCACACGGGTCTCCTGGGAGGGTGATGGACAACGGGGGATATGATAGCTCAGTGGAGGGGGTGGGGACAAAGGGGGGGACGGGGAGCGGGCACGGAAACCGCGCCCCTATAGCTAGAATTTCTAAAACTAAAGTTGGTAAGATGGAAAGATAGAAAATCCAACTCAATTGGTGGTGTGAAATGGCAGAAGTTGGGACTAAGAGCAAGGTAGTGAAAACCCTGGGCAAAGGTCAGATAACCATTCCGACGAAGTTCAGGGAGGCCTTAGGGATTGGGCCGGAGACTCTGCTGAGGGTGTCGCTGTTGGATGACCGGTTGGAGATAAGGCCGCTGGAATCTGAAGAAGGAGGCTTGAGGCGATACACAGGGGAGGAGGTAGAACGCTTTCTTCAAGAGGACAAGTTAGACGCAAAGACTGTCAAGCGTGTCAGGGCGCTGTTGAAGCAGGGCAAGCTCTAGGTGGCCTCGGCGCGGGAGCTGGTGTTCTTAGACGCCAGCCTGCTAATCGCGGCGTCCGGTTCCAGTACGGGAGGTTCGGCGGTGGCGATGGAGGTGTGCCAGGGGCGGAAGTTCAGGGCGGTGTTGTCTGAGAGGGTGCTGCTGGAGGCGCGGGAGAACATTTCAGGGAAGATGGGGGAGAACCCTTTGGTGAGGTTTTACAAGCTGCTGGCGGACTTGAATCCGGTGATGGCGCCAGCGGCTACTAAGGCGGGTTTAGGGGAGTGCGCGGAGGTGGTGGGGGCGAAGGATGCGCATGTACTGGCGTCGGCCATAGAGTCGGGGGCGGGATATTTGCTGACGCTGGACAGACGGCATTTTCTGAATGCGCGTGTGAGAGGGGCGCGTTTGAAGGTGCGGATAATGACGCCGGGGGAGTTTTTGAAGGGGCTTGTTGGAAGCAGCTAAAAGGTCTGTTTGGAGCGGGGGTTTAGGACGAGGCAGACTTGGTTTTCTTTCAGGCCCAGGGCATTGCGGACGTTGATCATGGTTTGGAGGGCGGTGTCCGGGGTGGAGGAGCCGAGGGAGTCCATGATATCGGTTAGCTGGCGGCCTTTGGAGGCGACGCCAGGGCAGCGGCGCTGGCAGATTTCATCGAGGGGCTGCCATTTGTCGGGTGGGAGGTGGAACTGGAGCTCGCAGTGGCGCAAGGCCCAGGTGGCCCACCAGAGGGAGCCGGGTTCAGGGACGGGGGCGGTCTCCAGGCCCTGTCGAGCGGTGTTGTAGAGGTGGTTCTGGATGTGCCACCGCTCGAAGGGGAAGGGCTGGAGGATGTTTTCAAGGGCGTGGTGATGGACCATCTCTTCGAGGTCACCGCCGACGCGGGCTTCGTGGGAGTCGGGGGGATAGTGGAGGCCGCGGAGGCTGCGGGGGTAGCCGCGGCGGAGGAGGAGGGTGTGGGTGAGCTCATGGGCGACGTGGCAGGCGAGGGGGCCGGGAGGGAGGTTGAGCCAGGAGGGGAGGTCGTCGGGAAAGTCCGGGTCCCAGGCCTGGTCGCGGAAGATTGAGGGGTGGGCGAGGGCGATGAGTTTTTCTGGGACGGCGATTTCAGGGCCGAGGTCTGCCCAGAAGTCGTCAAAGGGTTGAGGGAGGCGGCGGCCGAGGACTTGCATAACTCGACTTAGTCACTGAATTTTCTGATATCTCTGTATGTACTCTCACTTCTTCGTCTGACGGCGGCTATATCCACTATGCGATCCCTATCATGGATAATATAGATAACTCGCCAGACTCCAACCCTAATTCTAAATGTATTGTCGTCCAGTTTGGAGCATCCCCTGGGCCTTGGGTCAAGGGACAGTTCATTTATGGCCAGGCGAACGCGCTCGCCTTCTCGCTCAGTAAGAGAGTCTATTTCCCGCTGGACTCGTGCGGTACGGAACCTAACGATGTATCTTGGCTTTTCGCCGTTGCTCATATTCATCCAGGGTTATGGCCTCAGACTCAGGAGCCAAGAGAGCTTCTTTGGCGGCCAAGAGGTCCTCCAAGTCCTCCAACTTTTGAAGTATTGCCTCATACTCCTGGTATTTGACCAGAACGGCTTTTGGCTTCCCGTGATGGATTACATACAGGGGAATGCCTTCCTCTTCTAACTGGCCCATGAGGCTTGCCAGGTTTATTTTTAGCTCACTCACATTAACAATCTTGGTAGTCATGCCACACCTCTGAGTACTAACAATCGTACTATATTTGATGCTAGAATTAAAGGCGATTTTTGGTCAATTAGCCAACGACTCCGTAGATGCCAAGCTGACTGAAGAGCTTGAGGGCGTCGCATCCCTATGAGCCTGCGGGTGTTCCTGGTGACTTCGACAGTGATTGACGACATAGCGGCGATTACTGTTCTGGCGATGTTCTACACGGACGAGATCGAATGGGGCAACTTAGCTATCGCAGGCGTATTCCTGATGATGCTGATTGCACTGACGCGCCTTCGCGTGCCGGTCCTGCCTTTCTACATAATCCTTGGCGGACTGATGTGGCTGGCGGTACTCAACTCCGGCATCCACGCGGTTATCGTGGGCGTGGTCCTTGGGGTAATGGTCCCCGCCAGTCCGAGGAGGACAAAGGGGTCCTTCAGCGAGACCGACAGGCGGCTTATAGAGCGGCATGAGAAGGCGGTGGCCGCCGGGAATCATGGCCGCGCTAATGCGATCTTGCGCGAGCTGGAGGACGCGGTGAGCGAGATAGAGGCGCCGGTGGAACGAATGGAACGTTTTGTTCATCCCTGGGTGAGCTATTTGGCGCTGCCGATATTCGCGCTGGCCAACGCGGGCGTGGAGCTGTCGGCGGAGGACTTGCGCGACGGGTTGAGCAGTCCGGTGACGCTGGGGGTGTTCCTAGGCCTGGCGGTGGGGAAAACGGTGGGGGTGTGGGGCTTCTCAAGGGCTGCGGTGGCGCTGAAAGTGGCGCGACTGCCTGAAGGAGCGGGATGGGGTCAGATGCTGGGGATCAGCATGTTGTGCGGCGTGGGTTTCACCTTTGCTATCTATATAGCAGAACTGGCTTTTACCGATCCTAACCCGGCGAAAATGGGGGTGATAGCAGCGTCGGTGACGGCGGGCATAGCTGGATACGCGACGCTGTATTTTTCGGCTAGGGGCCGAGGGTCGAGCCGGCTGAAGGCGGCGTCGATGGCGGAGGCGCAGAGGGAGGAGGCCCGCAGCGCGTGATTATCGACGCACCGCGGAGAGGGAATATCCGAGCTTTGCCAGCAGCTTTTCCGGATTCACCTGCAACACGTTATGACCTTCCTTCTCGGAGAACCCCGCCCCTTTCACAATCCGACCTACCATATCCGGCTTCAGCAGATCTCCCGGCTCGTGGGCGTCCGAGTCCAGCACCATAAGGGCCTTGGCCTCCAGCCCTGTCCTGGCCACATGGCCGTTGGTCAGGCTGTGCCCCTTTCTGGCGGTAATCTCCAAAAAGATTCCGTTTTGAGCCGCCAGCTTTGCCTCATCTAACGTAATAAGCCCCGGGTGCCCCACCAGATCCACGTTGAGTGAGTTGAGCGCTGCCCAGTTTGTCCCCGGCTCCACCGGCTCCACGATGGTCTCACCATGTACATTAATCAGCTTGGCACCCATGGCGCGGGCTTCCCGCGCGGCCATGTCGATGTCTTCCTTGGGCACGTGGGTAACTTCCACGCCCGGAATGGCGAGGATATCCCACCGTTTCGTCGCGATGGCGCAATCTTTCACCAAGGTTTTTACGACGTACTCGATGTTGCCAAAATTCACGTGGTCGGTAATGCCGATGACGCGGTAGCCCTGGACGTGCGCCCGACGGATCAGCTCAATGGGCGACAGCACCCCATCGCTCAAAAACGTGTGCGTGTGAAAATCGTAGACCAAAACTCATCTCCGCCGAGGAAGTATACCACCTCTACGCTCCCCGTTAAAAGCCTGGCCGCGCCGCCGCTCCCCAATCTAAGGCCACGATCCCGTAGTTGTCTGGTAGGATGGAAATAGAACCCGTAATTCAAAGGCGTTTGAATGCGGCACTCACCGCCGAGCCTGGAAATCCTCAATCCGTGCGGATAGACAACATCCCCGAACCGCCGGCCGAGGATGGCGCCATCCTTGTAGAGACCCTGGCCGTGGGTGTGTGCGGAACGGACATCGAGATACTGGAAGGAAGCTACGGATCGCCACTGCCGGATAGTAGTCGCCTGGTAATTGGCCATGAATCCCTGGGTAGAATAATCGAAGCCCCTCCAGGGACAGCTTTGGGGAAAGGAGACCTAGTGGTTGGCATAGTGCGCCGCCCGGACCCCGCCCCCCTGCCCCAACTGCGCCGTCGACGAATGGGACATGTGCCGGAATGGACTCTACACAGAGCGGGGCATCAAGCAGCGGCAGGGCTACTGTTCTGAGCGTTTTCGAATCGAGACGGAATACGCCGTGCGCCTCCCTCCCCACCTGGAACGCGTGGGCAGTTGGTAGAGCCGGCCAGTATCGTCGCCAAGGCGTGGGAACATATCGAGCGCATCGGACAGCGCGCCTCTTGGAAGCCATCCCGGGTTCTGATAACCGGCGCTGGCCCTATCGGGCTGCTGGCCGTCCTCATGGCCGTCCAGCGGGGCCTGGATGTACACGTCCTGGACCGCGTAACCCGAGGCCCCAAGCCCCAGCTCGTCCTTGACTTCGGCGCCGCCTATCACACCGGCTCCGTAGCCAACGCCTGCGAAGGCTCAGACATTGTCATCGAATGCACCGGCGTTGGACAACTCGTTCTCGATGCCATGCGGTACACCGCCCCTGGAGGCATTGTCTGCTTAACCGGCATCTCCTCCGGCAGCCGTGAGCTTTCCGTGGATGCTGGCGCCCTGAGCCGGGGCATGGTTTTGGAGAACGACGTGCTCTTCGGCTCGGTAAACGCCAATCGCCGTCACTACCAGGCCTCCGTAGACTCCCTAAGCCGGGCGGACCACGCCTGGCTGGCCCGGCTCATCACCCTCCGCGTCCCGCTGGATGACTGGTCCACCGCCTTTCATAAAGGCCCCGATGACGTGAAATCCGTCATCGAGTTCTGCCATTGAGGTCATAATGGAATCCAGAAAGTCTCTCAGAATCGAGGACTATGCCATGATAGGGGACTGCCAGACCGCAGCCCTCGTTGGCGCCAACGGGTCCATAGACTGGCTCTGCGTCCCCCGTTTCGACTCCCCCCATCCTGCTTCGCCGCCCTGCTGGGCAACACTGACCACGGTCGATGGCTCATAGCGCCAACCGCCGGCGCCCAAAAAGTAACTCGCCAGTATCGCGATGGCACCCTCATCCTGGAAACCTTGTTCGAGACCGACCATGGGTCTGTTAGGCTCATAGATTTCATGCCCCTCCGCTCGGAAGCCGTTGATGTCATTCGTATCGTCGAAGGCCTCGACGGCCAGGTCGAAATGTCCATGGATCTAGTAATTAGGTTCGATTACGGGTCCGTCATCCCCTGGGTTCGCAGAATCCCCGGCGGTATCCATGCTGTGGCTGGCCCGGACGCCCTTCTCCTGCGGTCTCCCGTGGAGGTCAGGGGAGAAAACTTCCACACCGTCTCGAAATTTACCGTCTCCGCCAGCCAGCGCGTCCCTTTCGACCTCACCTGGTTTCCCTCTCATCACTCCATCCCTGTCGAGCGAGACCCTATGCCTTCCCTGAAGGAAACTGTGCAGTGGTGGTGCGCCTGGTCAGGCAGGGGCTCTTATGAAGGCCCCTGGAAAGACGTGGTCATCCGTTCCGCTATCACCCTCAAAGCCCTCATCTACATGCCCACCGGCGGGCTGACGGCGGCGGCCACCACGTCGCTGCCCGAAACCCCCGGCGGGGTGCGGAACTGGGACTATCGCTACTGCTGGCTTCGAGACGCCACCTTTACCCTCTACTCGCTCATGACCTGCGGGTACATAGAGGAAGCCGCCGCCTGGCGTGACTGGTTCCTCAGGGCCGTAGCCGGCGATCCCTCCGAGGCGCAGATCATGTACGGCCTGGCCGGCGAACGCCGCCTGCGGGAGTTTGAGGTTGACGCCCTTCCAGGCTACCAGAATTCAAGGCCCGTCAGAGTGGGCAACGCCGCCTACCGGCAGTTCCAGCTGGATGTCTTCGGCGAGGTCATGGACTCTCTCCACGTCGCGCGGCGCTATGGGCTCCAGCCTGATGAATACGCCTGGTCTATCCAAAAGAAGTTTATGGCAACCTTGGAACTGTCATGGAGCCAGCCGGACGAAGGGATCTGGGAGGTGCGCGGTCTCCGACGCCACTTTACCCATTCAAAGGTCATGGCTTGGGTAGCCTTCGATCGCGCCGTCAAAGCTGTCGAGCGCTTTAACGCGGACGGGCCGGTGGAGCGGTGGCGGGAGCTTCGCGATACTATCCACCAGCAGGTGTGTGACCGGGGATACGACCCAAGCATAAACTCCTTCGTCCAGTATTACGGTTCCCAGAAGCTAGACGCGAGCCTCCTCATGGTCCCCCTCGTCGGCTTTTTGCCCGCCTCGGACCCCAGGGTAAAAGGCACGGTGCAAGCCATTCAGCAGGGCTTGATGACCAACGGATTCGTTTCCAGGTATAGGGCGCAGCCTGAGGTGGACGGCCTCCCGGGCCGGGAGGGCACCTTCCTCCTTTGCACCCTATGGCTGGCCGACAACCTGGCCCTCCAGGGCCGTATGCGCGAAGCCACGGAGCTGTTCGATAGGGTCTTGGCTGTGCGCAACGACGTAGGCCTTCTTTCAGAACAATACACCCCTCGACGCACCGTCTCCTTGGCAACTTCCCCCAGGCCTTCTCGCACGTAGGCTTAATTAACACCGCCCGCAACCTCGCCAGCGCCGGCGGCCCCGCCGAAGACCGAAACGAAGGCTAAATTCCATTGATTTTTATCCCAAACCTTCGCGGCGTCTACCTGTCCCTATGGCGGCAAGAAGCTCCTCCGCCATTGAACCCCCGGCGTCCCACGCCGTACAATGGTATTTTGCCCCCGTGGGCCGCTAGCTCAGCCTGGTAGAGCACCGGACTTTTAATCCGATGGCCCAGGGTTCGAATCCCTGGCGGCCCACCAATTCCAGGCTTCCTTTCCCTATCCCGAGGCCCCGGCCCACAAGCCCCAGCCGGTCTACACCTCCTGGGAGGATATCACTACCACGTTCCCGTCCACTGTCAGCAGCACCCGCACTCTGATGACGCTTCCGTCCGGCGCGGTCACCTCAATGTCGTAGAGGGACCCCGCGAGGCCTCCCTGGGTCACCGCCGCCACAATCTCATCGATGAGGTCCAGAAACGCATTAAAGTCTGTGGCGTAGAAGACGTGGTCTTCGTCCGGCTCGCTGGCTATGGCGTTAAGCGAGTTAATAGATATGTCGTCTATGCCCACGGCAAAAATCCTGGCCCCACTGGCCGTTGAAGCGTTCTCAATGTCCGTAAGACTGTTGCCGCTGTTGTCGTCCCCGTCGGTTAGAAAGACCATCAGGTTGGGAATTCCCGGCCGGTCGCCCAGCCCGGTGTTGTACTGCGCCGTTCCACCCGTGAGCCCCGCCACCAGGTTGGTCTCGCAGGCGATGAAGTAGCCGGTATGGACCAGCGCGCCGCCGTCGCTGATTGCCGAGGGCGCGGCGACGCGGGCAGCCCAAGTGTTGGCCGCGATGTCGTAACGCCAGTGGGTGGTCTGGGCGGTCCCGCGGACTGCGTAGATATAGGTCCCGTCAAAGGCCAGCCCACCGCCTCCGGCGCCGCCCGTGCCCACCGCCGATGGGGCGGCCGCCAGGGTAGTCCACGTGTCCGCGCCGATGTTATATCGATAGAAGGTGGTGGAGTTGTTGCCTCGAAGGGCGTAGATATTGGCGCCGTTATAGACCAGGGCGCCGCCATCCCCTATGGCTGCGGGAGACGCTGCCATAGACGTCCAGGAGTTACCGGCAATGTCGTAACGCCAGAAGGTGGTGGTGTTTGCGCCCCGCAAGGCATAGATGTGCGTACCGTTGTAGACCAGGGCGCCTCCTCCCACTCCGCCCGCGCCCACCGCGGCCGGCGCCGCCGACATGGAAGACCAGGTGTTGTTCGTAATATCGTAGCGGTAGAAGCCCGTACCGTTATTCCCCAGAAGCGCGTAGATGTACGACCCCGCGTACAGCAACGCGCCGCCCGTGCTTACGGACGCCGGCGTATTAGCCATGGCCGTCCAGGTATTGGCCGTGAGATTGTAGCGCCAGAAGGTGCTGGTGGCTGCGCCGCGCAGCGCGTAGACGTAGGTCCCATCGAAGGCCAAGCCACCGCCGTCCCCCACCGTGGCCGGCGTGGAGGCCTTGGTATTCCACTGGTCGTTGGGTATGTCATACTGCCAAAAGGTGGTAGCGCTGTTGCCGCGCAGGGCGTAGTTGTAGTAGTAGTAGTTGGCGAGGCAGGTAAAGAGGGAGGTGCTGGTGAGGCCATTGATGCCCGCATGAAGATGGTCATCACTGTTGGCCACATCCACTACAGGCCGGCTGAACCGCCCGAACTTAGTCAGACCAATTCGGTAACGCTCCGAGTTCACGTCCAGGTTGAAGCCGTCCACAATGGCGTTGGCCCCGTCCTTGAACACGGTCATCTCGCTGCTGCTTATGCTGGAGCTCACGTCGATAACCAGCGATATGTCCGCAAAGGCGTACTCGGTCAGGTAGCCGGGCAGGTTCGACGGCTGGGACGCCAGAGTCACTGTCACAGGCACCATATAGCTATCGCATGGAACGTCATAGCTAACGGTTGGGTTTTCCGGCGTCAGGCTGTCGACGAACCCCGCTTCGTACTGAAGCTTCCACAGGGTGTACTCCACGCCGGCGGCCCCGCACGCGCCGCCCCTGAGCCCGTCCCCCGCCTTCCGCACCGCCAGCAGCGATGTCTGAACGTGGATGAGGTAGGGAACCAACAGCAAGGTAGTGAACATCAAGCCTATGAGGCCCAGGGTTAACGCGGCGTAGCCCCTCTGGCCCGCGAGAAAGCCTTTAAGCACGCGTATCATTGCTCGATCTCAGGCTATTAAGCGAACCGAAGGTAAAAATAGTGGGTGAACTGCCGGCTGATGTCCCCCCAAACAGCGCTGTCTGACGTCACCGTTACCGTGACGAGCCTCCCCTGAAGCGACACCGTCATCTCGCCGACGTTCCTGGCCACAACGTGGGTGGCGCCGTCGTACGTACGCCGGACTTCCGTTCCCGTCAGGGCATAGGAAGCACTATGGCTAACGGCGGCTTCCTGATATTCGTCCGTCCAACTCAGGACCACGCAGGAGGCCGGCGAGGCAGAGGCGCAGGAGACGGCGGGCCCTCCATCTACCAGGTTGGTAGTCCTGGTCATCCTGAAGTCCCTGGCCAGCCGCTGCATGGATGTCCTCAAGTCGGCCTCGGCCGTCAACTGCGCGAACCCTCTGGACGTGTTGGTCTGCATCTGGTGGACGCTGCGCGTTAGACCGGACCCGATGATGGTGATTATGCCAACTGCTACCAGCACCTCCGCCATGGTGAATCCCCGGCGGCCTCTCAAAAGCCTTTTAACCAATCCCATCCTGAATGGAATCATCGATTTACCTTGATTCCCCTCATCCGGGCGAGAGACTCGCCATCTCTGGATACGGTCACTATCACATACTCCATGTTTGTGTCCGCCCCTGGGAACGTCTCCGCCGACGCGGTGACGATGTACCCCGTAGGCACGCTGATGACGCTGTAGCTGCATGGCGGAGGGCAGTAGGCGGCGTTTAGGGCGTACTCCATCTGGGAGCGGGCAATGTTTTGGGCGGTATTGACGTCATGCACCGTTCCGGTAGCCTTGCTCCCCACGGACACTCCGTAAACGGCAGCCGATAGTACGGTGACCAGGAGGGCGACTGCGATGAGCGACTCCAGCAGGATGCTCCCTTGCTGGCCGTTAACGAGCTTTTGTATATGGCGCCGCGCCCTGGCTGTCATTGCCCCTTACCAAAAGAAAAAATTCTCCAGGCTTACTAGGCGAAGAAAGCCCTGGGCAATTATGAGCTAAGCCCTTGCCCACAGCATCGTCCGTTAGTCCAGTGCTTATACGACGGAGCCTTCACAGACTCAGATCAACCAGACATGGCGGAGCGCAAAGAGAGGAGGGAGAGCCTGATGAGGCGGTTTTACCGGACGGGAGGAGACGGGGGTTGGGTTAGACGGGGTGGGATTGAGGAGCGAAAGGGGACGATTCTTCCAGGCTGAAGACTTTGAAGGGTTCCCATTTGCCGGTGGGGCGGTCGAAGCGGACGAGGGCGAGGAACTTGCCATCGGCGGTGTAGAGGCGGCGGCTTTCCAGGTGGGAGGCGTAGAGGGCGTCGGCGCCGAGGGCGATGCCCTGGCCGTTGCGGAGGTGGCGCTCGGCGGGCTTGTCGACAACTGCGGCGGGCATGTTTAAGAGCATGGAGTCGATGGGGCGAAGGATTTCGTTCCAGGGACGTTGGGAGGAGGCCTGGGTGAGGTCATCGAGGGTCATGGCGTGACGGACGTGGAAGGGGCCAGTGCGGAGGCGGAGGAGGACGGAGACGTGGCCGCCGCAGCCGAGGGCCTGGCCGAGGTCGTGGGCGAGGGAGCGCATGTAGAGGCCGCGTCCGCATTCGGCCTCGATGACCAGATCAGGCGGGTTAAATTCGACGATGGTGAGTCGAGTGACCTCAACCTCGCGGGGCTGCCGCTCCACCTCGATGCCCTCGCGGGCGAACTCGTATAGGCGGCGGCCTTCCTTCTTGAGGGCGCTATGCATGGGAGGCATTTGCATGAAGACGCCGCGGAAGGCGTCCAGGGCTTTTTCCACCTGATCCCGGGTAATGGCGGAGGCGTCTTTGACTTCGGTGGGGATGCCGTCGGCATCGTAGGTGTCGGTGGCGATGCCGAGGCGGACGGTCATTCGATACTCTTTGGTGTCGTTGATGAGGATTTCCATGAGGCGGGTGGCCTGGCCGAGGCAGACTGGGAGTATTCCTTCGGCGAGGGGGTCCAGGGTGCCGCCGTGGCCGACGCGCTTGCGCATGTTGACGAGGCGTTTGACGCGGCGGACGACATCCATAGAGGTCATACCACGGGCTTTGTTGATGAGGAGGAAGCCGTTGAGGGTTGGGGCGGGGTTATTCATGGGTTTTACTTGGGAGGCCAGCCTTGTTTTTAATCTGGGCCACCATCCCCTGGCCCCTTCCTTTCAGGAAGGGGAAGAATAAATTGAATCACCTCATCACCCCCCTTCGACAAGCTCAGGGCAGGCTCTAGCCCCCTCTTCTCCTTTGCAATAGGAGAAGAGGGGGTACCTGAGGAAACACCCCAACGTCCCACAGGAGACAAGTTTTCCGTGGACTCTCCTAGCCAGGCACCACTAAGTTTTTGCATAAAGCCAATCAGTCCTGCTATAGGGGCTCGCTTTAGTGATTCCCAGATATGCGGGAGGCATCTGAGGCTGGGTTGTCCTTGCGGTCTGTGGAGAGTTTGTTCATGACCTGGAGGACTTTTTCGGCTTTTTCCATGGAGTCGTCCAGTTGGAAGGTAAGGCTGGGTATGTGCCGGAGGGTGATGACTTCAGCGAGTTCGCGTCGCATGAAGCCGGCGGCGGAGGTGAGGCCGTGCATGGCGTCGCGTTTTTGCTCGCGGGTGCCCATGACACTGACGTAGACGCGGGACTCGCGGAGGTCGTCGGTGGTGTCGACGCGGGTGATGCTGATGAGGGGGCTGAGGCGGGGGTCGCGAAGCTGGCGCTGGATGAGGAGGCTTAGCTCCTGTCGGAGGAGCTGGTTGAGGCGTTGGATTCGGCGGTTCATGGTTTCACCTCCTGGTGGAAGGGGAGGGCGGCCTCTTAATCAGGGGACCACTCTTCGTTTGAAGGACAGGCCTTGTTTTGGTTCGAGGCCACCATCCCCTTTATCCCCTTCCTTTCAGGAAGGGGAAGAGAAAATATTCACCACAACCCCCTCTAACTCCCCCTTCGCCTTCCAGGCCGAAGGGGGAGAACCTGAAGGAGATAGCTCAGGCCTTCGCGCCACTGATTCTATTAGGAAAGATGGCGTCGTGTGATAGGGGGCATGATAGGAGAGAGAATGGTTAGGCCTGGGTGCGCTCCTTGCGGTGGACTTCCAGGATATCGCCCTCACGGTAGTCGCCGAAGCCGGAGATGCCGACGCCGCACTCGAAGCCAGTGGCGACTTCGTTGACGTTATCTTTGAAGCGTCGGAGGGTATCTATGTTACCTTCATGGATGATTTTGCCGCCCCGGATGACGCGGGCCGCGGCGCCGCGGATGAGCTTGCCATCAGTGACCATGCAGCCGGCGGCCTTGCCGACCTTGCCGGCGCTGAAGACGGCGCGAACGGTAGCATGGCCGAGAACGACATCGCGCTCGGTGGGCTCCAGGATGCCCTTCAGGGCTTTTCCCACGTCTTCGATCAGCTGGTAGATGATGTTGTAGGAGCGGATCTGGACGGCCTCGCGCTCAGCGGCGCGTTCGGCACCAGTCTCGACGGTGGTGCTGAAGCCGAGGATGACGGCCTTGGAGGCGCTGGCGAGGAGGACATCGCTCTCGGTAACACCGCCAGCGGCGGCGTGGAGGATGTTGATGCGGACGGTGGGGCTGTCCAGGCGCTCCAAGGCGCCGCGGACGGCTTCCAGGCTGCCCTGGGCGTCGGCCTTAAGGATAAGGTTAAGCTCCTTGATTTCGCCGGCGGTGAATCTGGTGACGACGCCTTCCAGGGTCATGGCGCGGGCGAGGGTCTGCTCCTCATCCTTGCGCTGGGTATTCTCATCGACCACGTCCCGTGCCATCTTCTCTTCCGACACAACATAGAACTTGTCGCCGGCCTGGGGGAGGGCGCTGTAGCCGAGGATTTCCACAGGGGCGCCGGGGACGGCGTCTTTGACGCGGCGTCCCAGGTCGTTGGAGAGGGCTTTGACCTTGCCTGTGACGGTGCCGGCGACGACGATGTCTCCGATTTTGAGGGTGCCGTTCTGGACGAGGACGGTGGCGACGGGGCCTTTGTTGCGGTCCAGCTTGGCCTCGATGACGACGCCTGTGGCGGGGCGGTCGAAG
Organism: SAR202 cluster bacterium; assembly: GCA_016872285.1. NCBI lineage: Bacteria > Bacillati > Chloroflexota > Dehalococcoidia > SAR202 cluster bacterium. The sequence continues at coordinate 25,085 of VGZZ01000014.1, forward strand.
TTGGCCTTGAGCTCGGCGATTTCAGAGACGACGAGGATATTTTCCAGGAGGTCATCAATGCCGGTGCCCTTCTTGGCGGAGAGGGGGACGGCGATGACTTCGCCGCCTAGCTCTTCGATAACCAGGCCGTGCTCCAGGAGCTGCCGCTTGACCTTTTCCGGGTTGGCTTCAGGCTTGTCCATCTTATTGATGGCGACGATGATGGGGAGGTTGGCGGCCTTGGCGTGGTTCATGGCCTCAATGGTCTGGGGCATGACGCCGTCGTCAGCGGCGACGACGAGGACAGCGATATCGGTAACGCTGGCGCCGCGGGCGCGGATGGCGGTGAAGGCCTCATGGCCCGGGGTGTCCAGGAAGGTGATCTTCTGCTCTTTGTAGTCGACCTGATAGGCGCCGATGTGCTGGGTGATGCCGCCCACCTCGCCGGCGGCGACGCGGCTGTTGCGGATGGTGTCCAGGAGGGTGGTCTTGCCGTGGTCGACGTGGCCGAGGATGGTGACGACGGGGCTGCGGAGCTGGAGGGCGGCCTCGTCCTTTCGCTCCAGGTCGGCGAGGACACTGGCGATGGCGCTGACGGCCTTTTCCTCTTTGCGGGCCTTGAAGCCGAAGCCGCCGGTGACGGTGGCGGCGAGGTCGAAGTCGACGACCTGGTTAATGCCGGCCATGACGCCGTTGCGCATAAGCTGCTTGATGACTTCCACAGGGCTGACCTTCATGAGGTCGCCTAGCTGCTTGACGGTGAGCGTAGAGGGGAGGACCAGCTCTTTGGGAGCTGGTTTTTTGGCGACGAGCTTTTTGGGGGCGGCGGGAGCGGCGGCCCCGTTATCCAAGGTTGGAGCGCGTTTTTTTGTAGTCATGTGGCCTCTTTTCCAGCAGCGGCAAGCTGCTCCGTGTATTGAGTCATCAGAGATTCTTTGTTCTCTGACGATATTTGGGTCCGAAGGGCGCGTTCCAGGCCTCCCTTCTTGAGGCCTTTGTGCCAGCATTCCCGCTGGAGGCAGAGATAAGCGCCCCGACCGGACTTTTTTCCTTTCAGATCAATTTCAGCAGCGCCTGGGAGGGCGCGGACAAGCCGCACCATCTGACGCTGAGGCTGTTTTTGACCGCAGGCCAGGCAGGAGCGGAGGGGTATATGCCTGGCTTTTGGGGGCAATAGGGAGGTCTCCTATCGGCCACCGCCGACGCGGGGTCGAGCTTTGTTGCCCTGGCCGCCCTTCTTTTTGTTGGGAGCGCGGCCTCCCCGCTTGTCGCGGCGACCGGCACCGCCCCGGTCGTAATCCAGGATATCTTCGGCGAAGCGGATTTTTCCGGCATCCGGGGTGAGCTGAGGCGTCTTCCAGATATCTTCGCCCATCTCCTGGACTTCCGTGACCTCTTCTTCCGCCTCCTCCGCGTCCTCGGTCTCCTGTTCTTCCAGGCCCAGGGCAGCGAGCTCCTCCTCTACGCTGGCAGAGGCGGCGACTTTTTCTTCAGGGGCGGGAGCAGTCTTGTCCTGGGCGAGGATTTCAGCAAGGGCTTCCTCCAGAACGGGGACGGCGACTTTAGGCTTCTCAGGCTCAGCTTTCTCTTCGACAGGCGCCGGAGTTTTCTTGGCGCGGGCGGCTTCAGCCACGGCGTCGGCCTTGGTTTTGGCCTCCTCGCGGGCGCGCTCCTCGACGACGGCGGCGGCGGTCTCAGAGTCCAGCTTGATCTGGGCTTTGAGGGTCTCCCATTCCGCCATGCTCTTGATATCCAGATGCCAGCCGGTGAGTTTGGCGGCGAGGCGGGCGTTCTGGCCCTCTTTGCCGATGGCGAGGGAAAGCTGGCGCTCAGGGACTACCACGACGGCGGACTTGTCCTTTTCCGTGGCTTCCACATGGACGACTTCCGCAGGGCTGAGGGCGTTGGAGATAAAGCGCTTGAGGTCGCGGTCCCAGCGGACGACGTCGATTTTCTCGCCCTGGAGCTCGTTGACGATGTTCTGGATACGATTGCCGCGCATGCCGATGCAGGAGCCTACGGGGTCTACGCCTTCTTGCATAGCGACGACGGCGACTTTGCTGCGGGAGCCGGCCTCGCGGGCGATGGAGCGGATTTCGACGATGCCGTTATAGACCTCCGGGACTTCCAACTCGAAGAGGCGCTTGAGGAGGTTTTTGTGGCTACGGGAGACAATAATCTCCGGACCCTTGGCGTTGCGGCGGACTTCCAGGACATAGACCTTGAGGCGCTGGCCGCGGCGGTAGCGCTCAGTGATGACTTGCTCTTCAGGGGTGAGGAGGGCTTCGGCGCGGTCCAGCTCCAGAGTAATGCCCTTGGCGGGGTCCATCTGGCCGACGACGGCGGAGATAATATCATCGACGCGCTTAACGAACTCGCCGTAGACGAGTTCGCGCTCGGCCTCGCGGAGGCGCTGGAGGACCACCTGCTTGGCGGTCTGGGCGGCGATGCGGGAGGCCTGGTGGGAGAGGCTTTCGACTTCGACAGTGTCGCCGGCTTTGACGTCGCGTTTGAAGGTCTTGGCCTCTTTGAGGGCGATTTCTTTTTTGGAGTCCTGGACATCCTCGACAGCGGTCTTGACGACGTAGGCGCGGATGTCGCCGGTGTTGGGGTTGAGCTTAACGGACACGTTTAAGCCATCTCCCCAGTTGTCCTTTTTGAAGGCGGAGGCCAGAGCGGCCTCAATAGCCTTAAGGACCTCCTCTTTTGGGAGGTGGCGTTCCGCAGCTAGCTGCGTAAGTGCTATTAAGAAGTCACTTTTCAAGGCGGACCCCCTATTGCAATTCCCCTTTAAGCAAGAAAGCGGGACTCACAGCCCGCTTTCAAGCGCAATACGAGAAAGGAATTACAGGGGCAAGTATAGCACTAGATTGGAGGGGCGGCAAGGGAAGTAAAGGACTGCTTCAGATAAAGTCCTCAGTTAGTAGACCAGCAAGGGGAACACCAAGGCTATTAGCTATACTAGAAAGGGTGGTATAACGAGGAGAGTGCTCGCCTTTTTCAATCCTTAGTAGGGTTATGCGGCCAATTCCAGCTTTTTCAGCCAAGGAGCCTTGAGAAAAGTTCTTCTCTTCTCTCAGCCTACGTATGCGAGTCCCGAGGATTTCCCGGCCTCTTTTGGCTGACTGAACACTTTGCCGCTTATAGCCTTTGTCGCAGAAGGGTCTGACGTAGTCCCATGGCAATTCTATAGAATCACCGCTTTTTGTATGCAACACTAGCTGGTAAGGATTAGGAAGGTAAACGGAATCCAGGTTAGCAAGAGAGCCAATTTCTGAGATTTTTGAGAATGGCAAAATACCCTCTTGACCATCAGCAAAAACAAATCTAATTCCCTCTCGGTCAGCTTTAGCGAAGGTAAGCATGCGTTCTGCGTTTTTTACGTGAGTGGCCAAGGCGCTCATAGTCGTGAGAGGCTCCTTTCCTGATCATCTCTTACGAATAATGTCCCAGGCGTTCCTGATGGCTTCTGAATGCTTTTTATAGGCGAACCGGATGTCCCTAGACATACCAGGCGGCGGATCTTCCATGTAGGAACCACCGTTTAGTTCGATGCGGCAAAGGTCCTCATTTCCGATCCATACGTGGACATGGGGTGGTTCGAAAGCATTCTCTCTAGTGTTGATAATGAACTTTAATTGTCCCTCAATGACTACTGTAGGCATAGTCTTAACAACTACACCTAAAAGGTGTATGTATCATAAATGATACATTATGCAATGACAAGAGGGTGTGGATTATAGGCGGACGGAGCAGAACAGATGCAGTTGAGGGACTAGCTACCACCAGACTTTGCCGCGGGCCTCTTTTTCCATTTCTTCAGCGTCTTTGGTCCAGAGGCCGGTGGAGAGGTATTTCCAGCCGCCGTCGGCGAGGAGGCAGACGATGTTGCCTTTATGCATACGCTCGGCGGTCTTCATAGCGGCCCAGACGACGGCGCCGGAGGAGATGCCGGCGAAGATGCCTTCCTGGCGCATAAGCTCGCGGACGCCGCGAAAGGCGTCGCGGGACTTGCCCATGATACGGGCATCGAGCAATGAGAGATCCAAGATGGGGGGAATGAAGCCTTCCTCCAGGTCTCGAAGGCCCTGGATAGCCTCGTCAGGCTCGGGGGCGACGGCGATGACCTTGATATCCTTGCGATACTCTTTAAGTCGCCGGCCGACGCCCATGAGGGTGCCGCCGGTGCCGAGGCCGGCGACGAAGACGTCCACGTCCGGCAGGTCGCGAATGATTTCGTCGGCGGTGGTGTCATAGTGGGCACCCGGGTTGGCCTGGTTGCCGTACTGGTAGAGCATGACGTAGTCGCCGTTGGTACTACGGGCCATCATCTCCTGGGCCATAGCGATGGCGCCGTTGGAGCCGTACTTGCCGGGGGAGTAGACGATGTCGGCGCCGTAGGCGCGGAGAAGCTGGGTGCGCTCGGGGCTGACGTTGTCGGGCATGACGACTTTGACCCTGTAGCCCTTGAGTTTGGCGACGAAGGCCAGGGAGATGCCGGTGTTGCCGCTGGTGGGCTCCAGAATGGTGACGTGGGGGTTGAGCTTGCCCTCCCGCTCAGCGTTTTCAATCATGTTTTTGGCGATGCGGTCTTTGAGGCTGCCGGTGGGGTTCTGGCCCTCCAGCTTGGCAAAGATGCGCACCCCGTTACCCGGGTTCATGTTTCGGAGCTCCACCAGGGGGGTATTGCCGATGGTGTCTATCAGGGTCTTATAGGGCATGGGGGGCCTTCCGGGAAAATTCAACGTTGGCCTTAAGCGGTACCACCATCCCCTGACCCCTTCCTTTCAGGAAGGGGAAGAGAAATAAAGGAACCACAACCCCCTCCTTCGGCATACTCAGGACAGCGTCTAACTCCCCCTTCGCCTTCCAGGCCGAAGGGGGAGAACCAGATATGACCCTGCCCAGCCCAAGAGGTTGTACGCTCCCTGGACCCTTCCTGGGGTAGGTAAGTAATTCTTTGTGCAAAGCTGTCATGGGCGGTGCTAACTCTCTAGGAGGCTGTAACACCACTGGGCTGGCTGGCTGGGGAGGGCATGCCGCAGAAGGCCTCGTAGTCGATAAGCTCTTTGACGGTGGGCTTGTCTCCGCAGAGGGGGCACTTGGGGTTGCGCTTGAGTTTGACCTCGCGGAAGTCCATGTTGAGGGCATCGATGAGGAGGAGCCGGGAGGTGAGGGTCTCGCCGACGCCGAGGATGAGCTTGAGGGTCTCGGTGGCCTGGATGCTGCCGACGAGTCCGGTGAGGGCGCCCAGGACGCCGGCCTCGGCGCAGTTGGGGACGAGGCCTGGAGGGGGCGGGCTGGGGAAGAGGCATCGATAGCAGCCCTTGCCGGGCATGAAGACAGTGGCCTGGCCATCGAAGATGAGGATGCTGCCGTCTATGAGGGGCTTGTTTAGGAGATAGCAGGCGTCGTTGACGAGGTAGCGGGAGGGGAAGTTGTCGGCGCCGTTAACGACCATGTCGTACCGGGAGATGATGTCCATAGCGTTGTCGGAGTTGAGCCAGACCTCGTGGGGGACGATTTTGACCTCGGGGTTGTAGGCGTTGAGGGTGTTCTGGGCGGAGAGGACCTTGCGCTTGCCGACGGAGTCGTTGCGGTGGAGGACCTGGCGCTGGAGGTTGGAGAGGTCGACGACGTCGAAGTCGATAATGCCGATGGTGCCGACGCCGGCGAGGGCTAGGTAGAGGGCGGCGGGGCCGCCGAGGCCGCCGGCGCCGACGACGAGGACTTTAGAGTCGATGAGCTTGCGCTGCCCGCGGCTGCCGACCTGGGGCATGATGATATGGCGGCTGTAACGCTTGACCTGCTGGGGCGTTAGGGGCTGGGCCTGAGTCATTTCGGTTCCTCCTGACTTGTCTGTCGACGGGCAAAAAACGGGCCTCACTTAGAGCTATCTTGCCCAAGAAGTGAGGCTATTAATATATCCTGAAGACCTGCTATACGTTAAGGGCAGCCTTTCCGGCTACTAGTTCCAGCTGCCTTGCGGCCATGTCAGCGATGGTGGTGGAGCTGAGGAGCTGCTGCACGGCTTCTTCAAAGGACCTCCAGACCTCTCTCTGGGCACAAGCGGTGGAGAGTTTACATTCGTCCGGCTCCAAAAAACAGTCCAGCAGAGGGGCGCGGCCTTCCAGGCCGTTCATGACCATGGCAAGGGTGATCTGGGAGGGGTTGGAGGCGAGGGTGTGGCCGCCCTGGGGGCCGCGGCGGCTGAGGATGAAGCCGGCCTTGTGTAGGGTGGTGAGGACCTGGTCCAGGTAGGCTTCCGGGATGCCCTGTCGCTGGGCGATTTCAGAGGTCTGCATGGAGTGGCCCTGACCCCGCTGGGCGAGTTCCACCAAAGCACGGACGCCGTAGTCAACTTTCATGGGGATTCGCATAAGCACACCTGGAAGCGCTGGAGTGATTATACAACCGAGGGAGGGGATTGTCTATGAAGGGACTCGACAATAGGGTGCTTACAGCAAGGGTAGGTCCGCCCTAGATGGGGAGCGTTGTTCTGAATCGGGATACCATCCCCTGTCCCCTTCCCCGACTGCATCGGGACTGAGTACAGCCTGCTGGAAGGGGAAGAATAAATAAGATCACCTCATCATCCCCCTTCGACAAGCTCAGGGCAGGCTCTAGCCCCTTCTTCTCCTTTGCAATAGGAGAAGAAGGGGGACCAGATGGGACGGGACTACTGAACCCAGTCCAAAAGTCTCGCACACTGACCAGACCGTGTTTCACTTGATAGAACCGAGGACTGTGCTAAAGAAGCAGCGCCCCGACGGCTCGGGGCGCTGCTTCATCCCAGAAAGGGCCCGACGGAGGTGTCAGCTATTACTTAGTCACGGCTTTAGTGTACTCGTGGTAGCGAACCGGGCCCATATGCAGTTGGTTGACGGTGTAGTCAGCCACCACGCTGGGGTTGTAGGCGACTTCAGCGGTGACCCACATGAGGGGTACACTGAAGCCCTTGGCTAACCACTGCTCGGCGAAATCCTGAGAGATCTTATCTCGCTCAGCGAAAGTGGTGGTGACCAGGCACTTAGCGTAGAAGGCGGAGGCCTCCTCGAATTCGCGGTAGCCGATGCCCAGCTCCCATATCATGGAGAATTCCACGGCATGGCAGACCGGGTCCAGGGAGGGCGAGGCGGACCACATCCAGTTGGGTCGGCTCCTGGAGCGTGCGATGTTGCGGAAATCGCCGAAGGCGTTGACCATCTCAAGACTGACGTCGACGCCCACCTTGGCAAAGTCCTGCTTAATGGTCTCGCACATGTCAGCCCACTCGGGTATGACGTTGCTAGTGCGGAGGCAGTTGAGGATGCTCTTGAATCCGTTGGGAAAGCCGGCCTGGGTCAGGAGCTGTTTGGCCTTGGCTACGTCATAGGCGTAGGGCCAGCCGCCGGCCTTGCCGGTCTTGCCCTCAGGGCCGGGGAAGGGAGCCTAGGAGTCCTTGAAGTCGGAGCGCCAGGGCGGGAAGTAGTCAACCAAGGGGAAGCCCTGGCTGTTGTAGTAAGCCTTGTTGAAGGCATCGCGGTTAATAGCGTGGTTGAGGGCCAGGCGGACGTCAGGCTTTCTCAAGGGGTCGTTGGGGTCGTAACCGCCGGGGCTCTTGCCGCAGGTGGGGACGCCGGAGCCTGGGAGGACCTTGCCGTCCTTGCAGTATACGTCCTCCCGGTAGTAGATGAGGCCTAAGCCCTGGTGGACCGAGGGGAAGGTGGACTTAGCGGTCTTGAAGCCGGCGCTGGTGATAGTGGCCCGCTGGGCGCGGACCAGGGGGATGATGTCAGCCTCTTTGGCCAGAAGCATGGCCTGCCGGGTGGCGGCTTCCTGGACCAGGAGGACCTGGCGCTCATGGAACTCAGGGGTCCTGCGGTAGTGGTTTTCCACTCTTGCATGGAGGAACTCCTGGTTAATGGCGTGCTTGACGTAGGTCCAGGGGCCGTTGCCGACGGGATCGGCCTTGAATCCGGCCTCGCCGCCGACGGCGGTCCAGTGTTGGACGCTCATGACGCCGGACTCCCACTCATCGGACATGAAGAAACCCAGGTCCAGGATGACGTTGGGAGCATGGATGACGGCGGTGAAGTCGTTAGGGAACTCCCAGTTGGCCATACCGCCAAATCGAGCGGTCCATTCGCCGGGGCTTCTGGTGTCTTTGGAGCCGTAGGGGCCGCCTTCACCGTTTAGGAGTTCCCATGTTAGCTGGAGGTCCTTGACGGAGAGGGTGTAGCCTGGGATAGCTTTGCCAGCCTTGTAGAAGGGGACGCCCTGTCTCAGGTTGAAGGTCCAGTCCTTGCCGTTGGGGGCAACGGACCAGGAGGTGGCCAACTCGGGCTGTTCCTCGTTGGTGAGAATGCCCCGGCCGATGAGGTGGTCGTACTGGGCGTTAAGCTTTTCCGACACCTGGGACTGGGTGTAAGGGGCGGTCTGCTGCTCAGCGGGAGCAGGGAGGGCGATGACCAGCCGAGGTTTGACGGGGACTTTGGGCGCCGAGGTGGCTGCAGCCGTAGGTGTAGCCGCTCGGGTGGGGGTGGCGGTGGGCGCAGCAGCCGTGACAGTCTGGCCCGGAGCCGGGGTGGTGGCAGCAGGTCGCGTAGGAGTAGCGGTGGCAGCCGGCGGGGTGGTGGCAGCGGGGCGAGCAGTAGCAGTGGCGGTGGGGTCATCGTCGCCGCAGGCAGCGATGAAAATGGATAGCCCGGCCAGGGCTAAGAGGGGGACGAAGAGACGAAGCAGAGGTCTGAGAGTCCGTAAATCCACGATACACCTCCTAAGAAGTTGGGGCTACAGGGACGGAGATTCCTGGGACGATAATCGGCTGTAACAACAGGCCGAAGAGATGAGAGGCGTTAGGTTCTATAGGTTCTGCTGTATTTATGATAATTACTGATTAACGCCATTTTTCACCCTATATTTAAGGGATTTCGGATAATAATAAAAAATCGCCCTAAGATAATCTTGAATTTGTGACGAGGATATTGATAGGATTTGGCGAGCAAGACAAGATGGATTTGGGTGCGCTCAACAAAGTGCGCTCTTTAAATTACATATCCGCATCTGAAGGATGGCGGTTTCTGACGAATCATGCCAGAGTACTGCTATTTTTCGACCGACACAAGCGAGTGACAATAAGGGAAGTATCGGACGCGCTGGACCTGGCAGAACCTTCAGTGCGACGGATCATCTCGCAGCTGAGCGAGGCGGGATACGTGAAGAAGCGGCTGGAGCGGGGCGTTAACCTGTACGTAATTTCGGCGAAGATGCCGATGAGGTCGAGGGAGCTTAGCCAAGTACCTGTCAGCGTTATAATCAACGCATTGCACAAAGCCCTCGATAGCACGCAGCGCTCGGATAATTAGGACGGCTTACCTGGGAGGGTGCGGGGAGGGAGGCCGAGTCCAGCTTTCCCTTTAGAGCGTCATCGTGGTAACATTACCTTTTGTTCACCGACTATTAACTTTGTGATTCATGAGGAGCGTCATGGCAGACACTGTTACTCTGACACTGGAACCCCGGTTGGTCCTGGGCAAGAAGGTGCGGGCGCTGCGCCGCGAGGGCGTGGTGCCGGTACATATATATGGAAGGGACTACCAGTCCCAGAGCCTACAGTGCAACGTGAAGCTGCTCCTCGGCGTGCTGGTGAAGGCTGGAACGAACACGCCCATTGCGCTGGATATCGGAGACGGAAAGGAGCCTCAGCTGGCCCTGGTGAGGGAGATACAGTGGGGGCCCATTAGAGGCGAGATTTTGCATGTGGACTTCCTGCACGTGGATGTGACGCAGGAAGTGACGACCCGCGTGCCTCTTGTGCTGAGGGGCGAGTCGGCGGGGGCGCGGTTGGTGAGCGGCACGGTGGTGCAGCAGCTTCGCGAGCTGGAGATTCGCACGCTGCCGCTCAACATACCGGCGGAGATTATCGTGGACGCAACGCTGCTGAAGGAGGCGGATGACGTTGTGCGGGTGAAGAACCTGACGTTGCCGCAGGGAGTGACGCCGCTGGCGGACCCGGAAGAAACGATAGCGCGGATTGAGGTTATTAAGGAAGAGGTGGCGGCACCCACACCCGAGGCGGTGGCTGCGGAAGGAGCAGCGGAGGGAGCCGCGCCGGCGGCGGCTGTGGAGGGCGCGGCCGGGGCGCAGGCGAAGCCTGGCGCCAAGCCCGGGGCTGCGGCCCAGGCGAAACCCGGGGCTGCCGCAAAGCCGGGGGCTGGGGCGCAAGCGAAGCCCGGGGCCAAGCCTGGCGCCAAGCCGTAGAGCGGGCCCTGTCTCCTTCCGCAGGAGAGAGGGCACAGGAAACCTTGCCCCTAGATTAGTGATGGCACCTTCCAGCGAGAAGGCGAGGCCTGGGCAGTATCGTCGCCAGATTCTTCGACTACGCCCTAGTACGAGCTTCGCTCGGAGTGCAAAGCTAACCCTTTGGGAATTGTCTGAGTGGTAAATATGGAGGGCTAGCTGGGGAGGCGGGCGCCCAGTATGGAGGGGTAGCCCCGGAGGAAGTCTTGGGCGGAGGCGGAGCGTTTTCCTTCTATTTGCAGGGCGGTAACCTTGAGAAGCCCTTTTCCTGTGACGACGGCTAAGCCTTTGCCCGTCGACGGGTGGTTTACCACGGAGCCGGGGACGCTGCTACTGGACTCGCCTGGAAGGGGCTGGGCCTCTAGAATTTTGAGGGCTTTGCCTTGCCAGCGGGTGTAGAGGCCGGGCCAGGGGGTGAAGGCACGAAGGCGGCGGTGCAGATCCTGAGCGGTCAATTCCCAGGAGGCATCCCCGTCTTCTTTTTCGATTTTTCGGGTGTGGGTGGCGAGGGAAGGGTCCTGGAGGGCTAGTTTGAGGCGGCGGCTGGTCCATGCGGGGAGGGTATGGAGGAGGAGGGAGGCGCCTTCATCGAAAAGGCGATGCGTTAGGGTCTCGGCGGTGTCGTCGGGGGCGATGGAGGCCTCTTTTTGGGCGAGGATGGGGCCGGTATCGAGGCCTTGGTCCAGGAGCATGAGGGTAACGCCGGTGACATCAAGGCCCTGGAGGATGGCGGTGACGACGGGCGAGGGGCCGCGGAGTTTGGGGAGGAGGGAGGGGTGGATGTTGATGAAGCCGTGGGGGGGGAGGGCCAGAAAGGCAGGGGGGACCAGCAGGCCATAGGCGGCGACAATGACGACGTCTGGCGCGAGGGTGGCGAACTGTTGCAGGGCGTCGGATTTGCGGAGGGAGGGGGGCTGGAGGACGTGGAGGCCGCGCTGGAGGGCGAACTGCTTGACGGGGGACTCGGTCCGGGAAAGGCCCCGGCCGGAGGGCCGGTCAGGCGCGGAATAGACGGCGACGACCTGGTAGGGAGGCTCTACAAGGACGTTCAAGGCAGACAGAGCGAAGGAAGGGGTACCCATGAAGATAACTCGCATGGAATGATTATATAGAAATCGTCACCAGGTATCGCAACCGGGAAAGGAAAGCGCCAGGTGCAAATAAGAGGCCAGGAAGGTAGCCCTAAGCAGTACGCAGGGGGGATATATAACTCCTGAAGGTAAAGAAGGGGTCAATAAATTACGCAAAGCAATAAAGTTGGCAAAAATGTGCTATACAAAATATAAAAACTAAGTGGAACATAAATCCTTAGCGTAACGAATTTTATTTTGCCACCCATTTCGTGACTTTCCCCCTTGAAATACTAGTTGGCAGTTGCTATTGTCGGCCTGTCAGATGCAAGAAAAGATTATGGAAACCAGGGAACATCAAGCACGGGCCATTTGGTCTGCCGTGCTGGGGGAGCTGCAGTTACAGCTCCCACCGTCGTCTTTCGAGACGTGGCTGAAGGGGACTGAGGGGGTGGCGGTGGACGGACAGCGGCTGCTGGTGCGTGCGCCGAACGCCTTTGCGGCAGAGTGGCTGGAGAAGCGGCTGCATGCGCTGGTATCCAGGACGATTGAAAAGGTGAGCCGACAGGCGCTAGAGCCTTTCTTTCAGGTCCGCCCCACAGCGGCTAGTGAGATGGAGACGGAGAGGCCCCAGGGGAGCCAAGAGGGGGGTTCGCCGTCGCAGTGGGCAGAGCCGCCGCAGTTCAAACCGAACCGCCGCTATACATTTGATTCCTTTGTGGTGGGGCCTTCGAACAGGCTGGCGTTTGCGGCGTCGAAGGCGGTGGCGGGGACGCCTGGGGAGAGCCACAATCCGCTGTTCATATATTCGGGAGCCGGTCTGGGGAAGACACATCTGCTCCATGCCATAGCCCATTCCTGCTTGCAGCAGCGGATAAGGTTCCTTTACGTGACCTCAGAGCATTTCACCAACGATTTTGTAACGTCGGTGCGGGAGAAGGCTATGGACCAGTTCCGGTCTAGGTACCGGGGCGTGGACGTTCTGCTGATGGACGACGTGCAGTTTCTGAGCGGGAAGGAGCAGACGCTGGAGGGTTTTTTCCACACCTTCAACGACCTGCACAACAGCAACCGACAGGTGGTGATCACGTCAGACCAGACGCCGCAGTCGATACCGGCTATAGAGGAGCGGCTGCGGTCCCGGTTCGCGTGGGGACTTATCGCGGACATACAGCCGCCTTCGTCGGACACTCGCGTGGCCATACTGGAGGCCCGCGCCAGGGAGATGGGGATTGGGGTAATGAGAGATGTGCTGGGGTATATTGCGCAGCATATAAATGGAAGCGTTCGAGAGCTGGAGGGGGCGCTGAACCGGACGGTGGCGATGGCGCGGGCGGAGGGACGCGAGCCGCACCTGGAGATGGCGAAGCAGGCGCTGCAAGGGCTGGAGTGCCAGGCCCGTATGACACCTAGGACGCCGGAAATGGTGCTGAGGGCGGTGGGAGAGGTGTTTTCCGTGCCGCGGGAGGAGCTGCTAGGGAAGAAGCGGCACAAGGAGCTGGCGCTGGCGCGGCACGTGACGATGTACCTGCTACGGCACGAGTTAGACTTAGAGGTGGCGCGGATAGGCCGGGTTCTGGGCGGAAAGAACCACGCGACGATTCTTCATGGCATTGAGAGGGTAACGGCGGAGCTGCCTGGCAACGCGCTGCTTAGGGAGAGGGTGGAGGCTACGAAGGCGGCGCTGGGGAGGTCGTAGGCAGGACGCGTCCTGCACCTTCAGCTTTACGGGTCTTGGTTAGAGTAGGGAAGTAGGTCTGGAAATCGTTGGGTTGGCACAGGGGCAATGAGAGAGCCACGGCTGGCTTAGGATTCTGGCATAGCCTCTTCGACTTCGAGCAGCGTACGGCCGTTCGCTCAGGATGACAATTCTCTTTTTATTGACCACGCTTAGTATGCTTTCGGACGTTTAGGAGATCTGTGGGTAACTTCACTGAATCGCGTGGAGATGTTCTCTATTACAACGGGACAAAGGGTTGGTCTAGGTTGACAGATAACACACGAATTGGCGGCGGGGCGGAAGGGCGGCAGTTTTCAACATCGGCTACGATTCTAGAGAGAGTAGATGGTGCTAGAATTGAGGTGTTATCCACAATCCCGCCAGGAGAGCTCAGATTCAGAGAGGAAGTTATCAAGGTCATTATTATTACGACTGTTATTAGATATGAATACATATGATAGATAAAGCAAGGATACGGGTATCATCAGGAAAGGGAGGGAACGGGAGCGTCAGCTTTCGGAGAGAGAAGTTTGTGCCGAAGGGGGGGCCGGATGGAGGGGAAGGAGGAGAGGGCGGCAGTGTGTATATTCGTGGAGATGCGTCGTTAAACACGCTTATCGATTTCAGATACAGGTCTATTTATAAAGCGGGGGATGGGGGGCATGGGCGCGGGCAGAATAAGACGGGGGCGCATGGAGCGGACCTGACGATTCGGGTGCCCATAGGGACAGTTGTATCGGTGTTGGAGGAGGGAATAGAGAGGCCAGCGCTGGATGTGCTGGATGAGGAGCGTGTTCTGCTGGTGAGGGGCGGGAAGGGCGGTCGAGGGAATATAAGGTTTGCGACGTCAGTGAACCAAACGCCGATGCTGGCGGAAGCGGGGGAGGATGGGCAGGAGTTCGAGCTGACGCTGGAGCTGAAGCTGCTGGCGGACGTGGGAATAGTGGGGATGCCGAACGCGGGGAAGTCGACGCTGATTGGGGTGTGCTCTGCGGCCAAACCTAAGATAGCGGACTACCCGTTCACCACGCTGGAGCCGGTGCTGGGGGTGGCGGAATATAAAGGGATGAGATTCCTGCTGATGGAAGTGCCCGGGCTTATTGAGGGCGCGCACACGGGGACGGGGCTTGGCCACGATTTCCTTCGACACGCGGAGCGGACGCGGCTGCTGTGGCATCTGGTGGACGGGTCGGCGCCGGATGTGGAGGGACGAGTCGACGTTATCAACCAGGAGCTGCAACACTTTGGGTCGGAGCTGGCTGAGAAGCCGCAGATTTTGGTCGTCAATAAGATGGACACTGCGGAAGCCCAAGAGTCTTTAGAAAGCGTAAAAAGAGTGGTAGAGTCTCTGGGCGTCAGGGCGTTCTATATATCGGCGGCGGGACGACAGGGGTTGGAGCCGCTGCTGGCCCACACGGCGGAGGCGCTGGCGTCGATGCCGAGGGCGCTGGCAGGGGAGACGGCGCTACGGGGGGAACTGCCGCTCCGGAGACCGCCAAAAGGGGCAGCCGAGGTGCATAAGGAGGCGGGCACTTTCGTAGTCGATTCGCCCAGGGCGATTCGGCTGGCGGCGATGGCGAATATGAGGGACAGGTGGGCGCGGCTGCAATTGTGGAAGGAGATGGAGAAGATGGGAGTAGTGGAGGCGCTAGAGAGGGCGGGGGTGAAGGAGGGCGACACGGTGAGGGTAGGCTTGATAGAGATGGAGTGGCAATAGAGTGAAGATAGGCATATTGGGCGGCACCTTCGACCCCATCCACCTGGGGCATTTGATTGTGGCGGAGGAGGCGAGGGTGAGGCTGGGGCTGGAGGAGGTGCTGTTTGTGCCGACGGGGAAGCCGTGGATGAAGGAAGGGACGCCGGTGTCGGAGGCGAAGCACAGGCTGAACATGGCGCGGCTGGCGATATCGACCAACCCGTTCTTTAGACTGTCGGCGATGGAGATAGAGAGGCCGGGGCCGTCGTATACCGTCGACACGCTGACAGTGCTGAGGGAAGAGTATGGGCCGGAGGCGGAGATGTTCTTTATCCTGGGGGTGGACTCGCTGGCGGGGTTCCACGAGTGGAAGGAGCCGCGGCGCATACTGGAGATGGCGACGCTGGTGGCAGTGACCCGGCCCGGGTACGAGGTGCCGCAAACGAAGGTGTTTAACGGCGCGCTGGGAGGGATGGAGAACCGGCTAAAGACGCTGGATGGGGTGAGGGTGGAGATCAGCGGTCGGGACCTGAGGAGGCGGGTGAAGGAGGGGCTTTCGATCCGGTACAGAGTATGCAGCCCGGTGGGGAAGTATATTTATGACCACGGACTATATTTAGACCGAGTAAAAAATGAGTAAAGTCGTCGAGCGGCTGCTGGAAAGGGCGCTGGAATTGGAGGCGCTGAAGTATGGAGACTTTACATTGTCGTCAGGGAAGAAGAGCAGTTATTACTTCGATGGGAGGCGGCTGACGCTGGACCCGGAGGGTAGCTGGCTGGTGGGGCAGGCGGTGTTCGGGCTGCTGAAGGGGACGGGGGTGGAGGCCATTGGTGGGCTGACGCTGGGGGCGGACCCGATGGTGGCGGCGGTGGCGATGACGAGCCACCAGTCGGGGCAGCCGATAAGCGGGTTCATTGTTAGGAAGGAGGCGAAGGCGCACGGGACGAGGCAGGGGATAGAGGGGCCGCTGCGGCAGGGAAGTCGAGTGGCGATTGTGGATGATGTATGCACGACAGGAGGGTCTATATTTCAGGCTATCGCGGCGGCGGAGGGGTACGGGTGCAAGGTGGCGATGACAGCGGCGATTCTGGACCGGCGGGAGGGGGGGAGCGAGGAGCTGGCGCGTCGGGGGTATAAGTTCACGTCGCTGCTGGCGGCGACGGCGGAGGGGAAGGTGGGGGTGGTGGGGTAGGGGGGAGGGGTCAGATGGGAGGCCGGCTCTGTGCATAGATCCTTCGCGGGGCTCAGGATGACAATTCTATTTTTGCTACCTACCCCCGGAATGTTTAGCTGACGTCTCAGGGAAGGCATGGTAAGTGGGACGGGACGTGATGGTTGCAGATGTGTCGTTGAGGTTTCTCGACTACCCTCGAAATGACGTATCACCTTACCCCACCAAAACAGATGTGATAAAAAGGGCGCCTCTGAACAAGAGGCGCCCTTTTTGGCGAGATGGGGGAGGTTAGGCGTTGGCGCGGGAGTGGTCCCAGTCGGGGAGGGCCATGTAGCCTTCCAGGGGGACTTTGACTTTTAGGGGGAGGCCCTGGGCTTCTTTGAGTCGCTGGAGGTTGTAGAGGTGGGTTATGACTTCAAAGTAGAGGTGCCGGAAGGTAGCTTCCAGGGACATGTAGGTAAAGCCGGCCTGTGTGGGATGCCATCGGACGCCGGTAGGGTGGGCTTTGGCGAACTGTTTCCAGTGGGGGGGAGTGTCGGGACGGGGGACTTCCTTGTCGCGGAGGGATTTTAGGGTCTCGCGCTCCAGGATGTGCTGGGCGAGGTCCAGGCCGTCGTGGAGCTTTTTGAGGAGGTGTTTCATGGTGGGGTATTTCTTTTCGTCCAGCCACCAGCCGTTGGGGGACTTTTCGTAGTCGGCCCAGTCGCCCAGGCTGGCGTAGCCTTCCGGGAAGAGGACGGGGCCCCATCGGCGGAGGAGCCAGCCGGGGAGGAAGGAGCCCATGTGGGAGACCTGGGTACGGATGCTCCAGTCGGCCCAGCCCCATTTGTCGGAGCGCCAGTCGAGCTGCTGGTCGGAGAGGCCTTGGACCTCTTTGGCGACCATATCGTAGAGTTTGGCGAACTGGGGGAAGACTTTGGTGCCGGGGGTATCGGGAGAAAGGGGTTTGGTGGTTGCCATAGGGGATACCTCTAGGGAAGGAGTTTTGGGAGGGGCCGATAGGTGGGCCTCCCCCTCCCGACTTGCATCGGGATTTCGTGGATTATCATAGGTGATAGGTACTCAAGATTATATAAAAGGCCGTGGGGGAGATTATAGGGGGTTTTGGGGAGGAGGGACAGGAAGGGGGAGGAACGGCTGCGTCGGAGTACCGACTTCTCTCAGGATGACAGGCCTCGCCTATTAACCACTCATTATATGCTGGCTGACGCATTAGGGAGCGCCCGGACGCCAGATGAGGCGTAATGGTGGCGGGTGGGACGTTGAGGTTTCTCGACTACGCTCGAAATGACATTTTACCCCTACTAACCACCCATCGGGGGGTTAGACGTCTAGCTCTTTGACGGAGCGGGCGTGGGCCTGGATGAAGTCTTTGCGGGGGGCGACTTCATCGCCCATGAGGGTGGAGAAGATCTTGTCGGTCTCGGCCATAGCGGCGCCTTCTTCCACCTTGACCTGGAGCATGGAGCGGCGCGTGGGGTCCATGGTGGTCTCCCATAGCTGCTCAGGGTTCATTTCGCCCAAGCCTTTGTAGCGCTGGAGGTTGACGCTGCGCTTGCCGTTGGTGGTCTTGAGGATGCGGTCTTTATCGGCCTCGGTGAAGGCGTAGTTGACCTCTTTGCCGGCCTGGACGCGGTAGAGAGGGGGCTGGGCGATGTAGAGGTAGCCGCCCTTGATCAGCTCAGGCATGCGTCGGAAGAAGAAGGTGAGGAGGAGGGTGCGGATGTGGGAGCCGTCCACGTCGGCGTCCGTCATGATGATGACCTTGTGGTAGCGGAGCTTTTCGGGGCGGAAGGTCTCGCCGTCGTAGGCACCGAGGGCGACGATAAGGGCGCGGATTTCTTCGTGCAAGAGAACTTTGTCTTCGGCGGCCTTTTCGACGTTGAGGATTTTGCCTTTGATGGGTAGGATGGCCTGGAACTTGCGGTCTCGGCCCATTTTGGCGGAGCCGCCGGCGGACTCACCCTCGACGATAAAGACCTCGGAAAGCTCGGGGTTGCGCTCCTGGCAGTCGGCGAGCTTGCCGGGGAGGGAGCTGCCGTCCAGGGCGTTCTTGCGGAGGACGAGCTCGCGGGCCTTACGGGCGGCCTCGCGGGCTTTCTGGGAGGTGACGCACTTATCCATGACGCGGCGAGCGTCGATGGGATGTTCCTCAAGCCACTGGACAAGGCCGTCGGCGACGGCGGACTCGACGATGCCCTTAATATCGGCATTGCCGAGCTTGGTCTTGGTCTGGCCTTCGAACTGGGGGTCGGTGAGCTTGACGCTGATGACGGCGGTGAGGCCCTCTCGAACGTCCTCGCCGGAGAGGTTGGCCTGGTCTTCCTTGAGGAGCTTTTGCTTGCGGCCATAGTCGTTGATGGCGCGGGTGAGGGCGCCACGGAAGCCGGTGAGGTGACTGCCGCCCTCCTCAGTGTGGATGCAGTTGGCGAAGGAGAGGCAGGTCTCGTGATAGCTATCGTTGTATTGAATGGCCGCGTCGACGATGGTGGAGCCGACGGTCTTGGAGACGTAGAAGGGGTCAGGGTTGAGGACCTGGCGGCCATGGTTCAGGTTTTTGACGAAGTCTCGGATGCCGCCTTCAAAGTAGAAGGAGCGCTCGACATCACCCTGGCGCTGCTGGGAGTGGAAGAGGCTGACGAACTTGATTCGCAGGCCCTGGTTGAGGTAGGCGGCCTGCTTGAAGTGCTCGACGAGCATGTCGAAGTCGTAATTGAACTCTTTGAAGATTAGAGTGTCAGGCTTGAAAGTGACCTTAGTGCCGGTGCCGGGCTCGGACTGGCCGGGCTGACGGGTAATAGGGGTAAGAGCCTTGCCGCGGGAGAATTCGACACGGTGGGTGGCGCCGTCGCGGCGGACCTCAGCTTTGAGGCTTTCGGAGAGGGCGTTGACGACGGAGGCACCGACGCCGTGGAGGCCGCCAGAGACTTTGTAGGCACCGGAGCCGAATTTGCCGCCAGCGTGGAGGGTGGTAAATACCGTCTCCATGGCGGACTTTTTGGTGGTGGGGTGGAGATCTACGGGGATGCCGCGGCCGTCGTCACTGACGGTGACGGAGCCGTCCTCATTGATTGTCACTTCGACATGGGTGCAGAAGCCGGCCATAGCCTCGTCGACAGCGTTGTCGACGATTTCATAGATGAGGTGGTGAAGGCCGCGCTGGTCGGTGTTGCCGATGTACATACCGGGTCGGCGCCGGACGGCCTCCAGGCCTTCCAGGACGACGATGTCCTTGGCGGTGTAGGTAGCCGCACTTGTATCAGTGGCCATAAAATTCTTGAGCCTCTTCGATTGAAGTTAGGTGGGGCAAAAAACAAGGGCGCAAGCCCTTTAGTTATGTCTATAAATTATACCATTTTGTACGTAGGTACGCACGTTTTTTGAGGGTTAAAAAGGGGAAATTCCTTTGTTTGAGGGCTGGTGGGCAGGGTGTCTCAGCCTAGCAGCAGGCCTTGTTCTTGATAGACGCCAACTTTGTAGCGGTATGGGATACCATCCCCTTGCCCCTTTCCCGACTGCATCGGGACTGAGTACAGCCTGCTGGAAGGAGAAGGGAAAATAAGGGACCACAACCCCCTTCTTCGGCATACTCAGGACAGCGTCGAACTCCCCCTTCGTCCCTCGGGGGGTACTCGGGACAGGCTCTTCCAGGCCGAAGGGGGAGAACCTGAGGAGACCACCTCGTGAAAGCGCCCGAGGCTGCGATCACAACGAGAGAGGAATAGCTTTTGAGGTTGGGGAGTGAGTGCTAAACTTTCGTTAAGCTGCAAGGAATAGGGATATACGACGAATAGACGCTTCCAAAGAGGCAATTGAGGCTTAAAGTGCAGGTGGATGAGTAAAAGAAGGAGGAGTCTAGATGAAGGCATCGGTGATAAAGGCTTCTCGGGGGACGGAGATTTCATGTAAGGGGTGGGAGCAGGAAGCCGCGTTGCGGATGCTGATGAACAACTTGGACCCGGAGGTGGCGGAGAGGCCGGAGGAGCTGGTGGTGTACGGGGGAAGGGGGAAGGCGGCGCGGGACTGGGAGTCGTTTCATGCCATTGTGAGGTGTTTGAGGGAGCTGGAGGGGGACGAGACGCTGCTGGTGCAGTCGGGGAAGCCGGTGGGGGTGTTTCGCACACACAAGGATGCGCCGCGGGTGCTGCTGGCGAACTCCAATCTGGTGCCGAAGTGGGCGACGCAGGAGGTGTTCGATTCGCTGGAGCGGCGGGGGCTGATGATGTACGGGCAGATGACGGCGGGAAGCTGGGTATATATCGGCAGCCAGGGCATCGTGCAGGGGACGTATGAGACCTTTGGCGTGGCGGCGAGGAAACATTTTGGGGGGAGCCTGAAGGGGCGGCTGGTGGTGACGGCGGGGCTGGGAGGCATGGGAGGGGCGCAGCCGCTGTCGGTGACGATGAACGACGGGGTGGCGCTGGTTGTCGAGGTAGACGAGGGGAGGATTAAGCGCAGGATTGAGACGGGGTACCTGGATGAATGGACGAAAGATTTGAACGAGGCGTTATCCAGGGCGGAGGCGGCGAAGCGGGCAGGGCGGGCGGTGTCGATTGGGGTACTGGGGAACGCGGTGGATGTGCTGGGGGCGATGCTGGAGAAGGGGATCGTGCCGGATATTATCACCGACCAGACGCCGGCCCACGACCCGCAGTCGTACATACCGAAGGGGTTGTCGGTGGGAGAGGCAGAGGCGTTGAGGAAGAAGGACCCGTCACGGTATATGGAGATGGCGGGTCGGTCTATGGCGGAGCACGTGAAGGCGATACTGGAGTTCAAGCGTAGGGGGAGCGTCGCGTTTGATTATGGGAACAACCTGAGGCAGCGAGCATATGATTTTGGGGTGGAGGACGCGTTCTCGTACCCGGGGTTTGTGCCGGAGTATATACGCCCGCTGTTTTGCGAGGGGAAGGGGCCGTTCCGGTGGGTAGCGCTATCGGGGGAGGCTAAGGACATTTTTGCCATCGACGAGATGGTAGTGAGAGAGTTCGGGCCGACGAACCCGGGGCTGGAGCGGTGGATCCGGCTGGCGCAGGAGCGGATCAAGTTCCAAGGGCTGCCAGCGCGGATATGCTGGCTGGGGTATGGAGATAGGGCAAGGTTCGGGAAGCTGGTAAATCGGATGGTGGCTAGCGGGAGGCTTCAGGCGCCGATTGTTATCGGGAGAGACCACCTGGACGGGGGATCGGTGGCGTCGCCGAACCGGGAGACGGAGGGGATGAGGGATGGGACGGACGCGGTGGCGGACTGGCCTTTGCTGAACGCTTTGATTAACGCGGTGGGGGGCGCGACTTGGGTGAGTATTCATTCGGGAGGGGGAGTAGGAATAGGACATTCGATACATGCGGGGCAGGTGATTTTGGCGGATGGGTCGAGGGCGGCGGGTCGTCGGCTGGATAGGGTGCTGACGACGGACCCGGGGACGGCGATTATTCGGCATGTGGACGCGGGGTATGAGGAGGCGGAGGAGGCGGCGAGGAGGCATGGGGTGAGGGTGCCGATGAGGCAGTATGGGAAGCGATGAGAAGTCCATACCCCCTTCCCACGCTGGTGGTAGGTGGCATTGATAAAGGGTCGTAGTGCTGGTGTTTCACCCTCTCTTCTATTCTCCCCCATCAAGGGGGAGAAGGTAAAACGGGTAGGTTTAGATGTTAGCGCGTCGACGGATAGTGGAGCCTTGGTAGAGACGACGGTCATTTAAAGCCGAGGCGGTATATATGAACTCTATAGGCCGGAATGTGGGTAAGGCCGATATGTTGGCGAAGAAGAGATTGTCTGATGGTGGGGTTGTGGGGGTGAGCGGGGAGGGGCTGACGGTGGGGGATGTGGTGCGGGTGGGAAGGGAGGGAGGAAGGGTGGCGCTGGGGGATGGAGTGAGACGGCGGATGGGGGAGTCTCGGGAGGTGGTGAGGAGGATTGTGGAGGAGGGGAGGGTGGTATATGGGGTGACGACGGGGTTTGGGGACCTGTCGACTAAATTTATTTCGCCTGAAGAGACGAGGAAGCTGCAGAGGAATTTGGTGCGGTCACATGCGGTGGGAACGGGGCCGATGTTTCCCACGGAAGTGGTTAGAGGCGTGATGCTGCTATCGGCCAACAAGCTGGCGAAGGGGCTGTCCGGGGTAGCGCCGGCGATAGCCGAGATGCTGGTGGAGTGCCTAAACAAGGGCATACACCCGCTGGTGCCGAGCCAGGGCAGCGTGGGGGCGAGCGGGGACCTGGCGCCGCTGGCGCATGTGGCGCAGGTGCTTATTGGGGAGGGGGAGGTAGATCCTTCGACTACGTCCGAGTACGGACTTCCCCATTCGGCTTCGCTCAGGGCTAAAGGCTCACCAGGACTCGCTTCGCTCGGGTCCCCTCCCGGCGCACAAGCGGTGTCCGGTGCGGAGGCGCTGTCAAAGAGAGGACTGAAGCCGCTGGAGCTGGGGCCGAAGGAGGGACTGGCGCTGTTGAATGGGACGGAGGTATCGACGGCGCTGGGGGCTTTTGCGGTGCACGACGCGTGGTCGCTGCTGCACGGGGCTGTCGCGGCGGGGGCGATGAGCCTGGAGGCGCTGAAGGGGAGCGACAAGCCGTTTGATGCGAGGCTGCAGGAGGTGCGGCCGCATGAGGGGCAGGGGTACGTCGCCAGGCAGCTGCGGCACTTGCTGAGGGAAAGCGAGACAACGGTGTCGCACCCGTGGACGCACAAGATACAGGACCCGTACAGCCTGCGGTGCATGCCGCAAGTGATGGGGGCGTCCTACGACGCGATACGGCACTGCTGGTCGGTGGTGGAGAGGGAGATGAACTCGGCCACGGACAACCCGCTGGTGTTCGGAGGGGAGGTGCTGTCGGGGGGCAACTTCCACGCCCAGCCCATCGCGCTGGCGATGGGCTATTTGAAGATAGCGGCGTGTGAGATAGCGAGCCTGTCGGAGCGGAGGACGTATTTGCTGCTGGACGCCAGCCGGAGCGGGCTGCCGCAGTTTTTGGCGAAGAACCCGGGGGTAGAGTCGGGGCTGATGATAGCGCAGAACCTGGCAGCGGCGCTGGTGTCGGAGAACAAGGGGCTGTCGCACCCGGCGAGCGTGGACTCGATACCGACGTCGGCGGGGATGGAGGACCACGTGAGCATGGCGCCGATAGCGGGGCGGCAGGCTTTGCAGATCATCGACAACGCGATGCGGGTGGTGGCGGTGGAGCTGCTGGCGGCGTCGCAGGGGTTATACCTGTCGGAGCACCCGAGGCCAGGGAGGGGCGTGGAGGAGGCGGTGGCGATGGTGCGTCGGGTGGCGACACCGCTGGAGGGGGACCGAAGCGTGTCGGGGGATGTGGTGCGGCTGGCGGGGCTGGTGAGGGAGGGGAGGTTTATGGGGATGATGGCAAATGGCGGTTGAAATACAGGACTAATAATATTGATGCTACTTTAATAAGTCAGGTCGTTTATTGAGGATTGATTGTGGGTCTTTGGGATAAAATCTTGTCCATCCGTTTGAAACTGAGGGATCTTCTAACATTGATTTTGTACATTGACGTTAGCAAGATTGATAAGGCAAGAAGGAAGAAGCTACGGCGAATAACTACAGGTGTTGTTCTCATTGCGATTAGTGGAGTGGTTCTAATAGTCATGGTGTTAAAAGAAAATGCCAGTGTAGGAGCCATGATTTTTGTTGGATTAATGATGTTAGCGTTTAGTGTTGTTGGGGTTCGATTAGGCTACAAGATCATTCCTGATGAATAGCTATATGCACGATGGAGCGGGCGGTGATTGAGGCTGGGTAGTTGGGGAAGGGCGAGGCGACCTCGTCCCTACATTCAGAAGAGTCGCAATGAAGCATATGGCAGAGCGTGGCAGCGGCCGCGGCGATTGGATTCTTCGCTTCTCTTAGAAAACATCAGTGAATTTGCCACCAGATTTTACCTAGCCTAGAATAGCCGCCATTATGAATGAGGCTGTTTTGTACAGGCGGGAGGGGCCGGTGGCGGTGATAACGCTGAACCGGCCTGAGGCGCTGAACGCGATAAATCGTCAGCTTAAGGAGGGGCTGGCGTCGGCGCTGCGGAGGCTGGATGAGGATACGGAGGCGCTGGTGGGGATTGTGACGGGGTCGGGGAGGGCGTTTTGCGCGGGGCGGGACCTGAAGGAGCGGGCGGCGGATAACGCGGCGGGGGTCCAGCCTAAGTCAACGGACAGTCTGCTACCGGACAGCCCGCATATGTGGCGCCGGCCGGCGAAGCCGCTTATCGCGGCGATAAACGGGTTTGCGCTGGCGGGCGGGTGGGCGATAGCGCAGTTATGCGACCTGCGGGTGGCGTCGTCGGAGGCGAAGCTGGGTATAACGGAGGCGAGGGTGGGACTGCTGCCGCCCTTCGCGGCGTCGCTGCCGAAAACGATGCCGCTGGCGCAGGTGCTAGAGCTGGTGTGGACGGCGGAGGCGGTGCCGGCGCAGCGGGCGTACGAAATGGGGTTTGTGAACTGTGTGGTGGAGCCGTCGAGGGTGATGGAAGAGGCGATGTCGCTGGCGCTGAAGGTGGCGGAGAATGCGCCGCTGTCGGTGCGGTATTTCAAGGAGATGGCGTACGCGGGGTTGGAGATGGATGATGTGGGGCTGGCGTCGCTTATACACGCGAGGTATGAGTCGCTTCTGGGGTCGGAGGACGCGGTGGAGGGGCCGAGGGCGTTTGTGGAGAAGCGAAAGCCGCGATGGAAGGGGAGGTGAGGGAGGCAGGCCAGGGGAGCACCCTGCCGCCCTGCCCACGCCAATGGCAGGTGGCAATGATAAAGTGACGTGTCCACAGGGTTTACCCCTCACCTTCCCGATTAGCATCGGGATTTCAAGATTGTATGGAATTAAGGTGTTCAATAGTCCTCTTCCACAAGGGGAGAGGAAAGAAAAGGTGGGAAGCTACCGAGAATTTGCTTCGAACGATGTCAGGACTAAATGGATGGTGATGAAATGGAAAAGATAGGGATATTTGGGGCGGGGGCAGTGGGATGTTATCTGGGGGCGTTTATGACCCGGGAGGGGGAGGATGTGACGCTGATTGATATGTGGCCGGAGAATGTGGAGACGATTAAGGCCAAGGGCATCAAGGTGTCGGGGAGCCAGGGGCCGTTTTCAGTGCAGCCCAAGATTTTGCACATGCACCAAGCGCAGTCGATTAAGGAGCAGTTCGACATCGCGTTTATCGCGATGAAGTCTTACGATACGCTGTGGGCGGCGCAGTTCATGGAGCCGTATGTGAAGCCGGAGGGGTTCGCGGTGTCGTCGCAGAACAGCATCAACGACCTGACGGTGGCGTCGGTGTTTGGACACGCCCGGACGGTAGGTTGCGTGATGTCGAAGATAGAGGTGGGACTGTTTGAGCCGGGGCACGTGACGCGGGGCGGGTCGCCGGGGCGGGACCACGGACATGACGTGTTCAGGGTGGGGGAGTTGAACGGGGTGATAACGCCTCGTGTGCTGAGGGTGGTGGAGATGGTAAGCAGCGTCGATGGGGCCAGGACGACGACGAACCTGTGGGGAGAGCGGTGGAGCAAGCTGGCGGCCAACTGCCAGAGCAATCCGACGGGGGCTATGTCGGGGCTGGGGTCGCAGGGGATGGCGGCGTCGGAGGAGGCGCGTCGGCTGCGGATGCTTATCACTCGAGAGGTAGTGCAGGTGGGGCAGGCGCTGGACTATTCGCTGGTGCCGATACTGGGTGTGCCGCCTGAGACGTGGCTTAAGATTGACGACGGATCGGTGTATGAGGAGCTGGACGCGAAGATGCAGGAGGCGGGGAAGGTGGACTGGCACGCGTCCATGGCGCAGGACGTGATGAAGGGTCGGAGGACGGAGGCAGACTACATGAACGGGTTGGTGTCTAGAAGGGGAAGAGAGGCAGGGGTGGCGACGCCGGTGAACGACGCGGTGGTGGAGGTCATGCACGAGGTGGAGTCGAAAAAGCGGAAGGTGGGGCCGGAGAATATATCGAGGGTGCTGAAGAAGGCGGAAGTGAAGGGGTAGGGGTAGGGAATGGGCGCGACGACCGCGCCCCTACATAAGAGGGATGTAGGCGAGGATGGGACGTGGCTGCAGTCACGTTGATTAGATTCTTCGACTGCGTCCGAGTACCGACTTCGCTCAGCAACCGTCTTTAGAGTTAGGCATAAATCACCTTAGGAGAAAGATGCCAAGGGGTCTTATGTTTGAGCATAGCGTTGAGGATGGTAAGGAGCTTGCGCATGCAGGCCACCAGG
>VGZZ01000015.1 GCA_016872285.1 SAR202 cluster bacterium
ACGCTAAGGTCGATAGCAAGGGAGGGCGACGGTGTGCTGTACGGGGGCAGGCTGGGGGAGGAGGTGGCGGAGGATATGGCGCAGAATGGGGGGCTGGTGACGCTTGAGGACCTGACGTCGTACGAGGTAAGGGAGAGGAAGCCGGTGCGGGGGGCGTATCGTGGGCACGAAGTGGTGTCCATGGGGCCGACGAGCTCGGGCGGGGTGCATATTATCCAGGCGCTGAATTTGCTGGAAGGGTTTGATGTTAAGAGGATGGGATACGGGAGTGTAGAGTATTTCCATCTGTTGCTGGAGGCGCTGAAGGTGTGCTGGGCGGACCGGTTCGCGTTCCTGGGAGATCCGGAGCAGGTGCCGGTGCCTGTGGAGGAGTTGACATCGAAGGAGTATGCGGAGAAGCGGCGAGGGGAGCTGGATATGGAGCGGGCGAGGGCGTATAAGGCAGGGGACTTGGCACCGGTGGAGTCAGCGAACACGACGCACCTGACGGTGGCGGACTCGGAGGGGAACGTGGTGACGATGACGCACACGCTGAATGACGCTTTCGGCAGCAGGGTGATGGTCCCGGGGATGGGGATGCTGATGAACAACTGCATGGCGCTGTTCGACCCGCATGCGGGGAGGCCGAATTCGGTAGGGTCTGGAAAGCGGATGGTGAGCAGCATGTCGCCGTCGATTATTTTCAAGGATGGGAAACCCTGGTTTGCGCTGGGGACGCCGGGCGGGATTCGGATATTCGCGTCGGTGTTGCAAGGGATTGTGAACGTGATAGACCATGGGATGTCCCTTCAGGAGGCGGTGGAGGCTCCCCGGATATGGACACAGGGAGGTGTAGTGGAGGTGGAGAGTGGGGTGCCGGAGCCGGTGAGGGAAGGGCTTCGGAGGAGGGGGCACAAGGTGTCGGTGGTGGAGAAGGTGGCGGGTGGGATGAACGGGGTGATGTTTGGGGAGGATGGGATGATTCAGGGGGTGGCGTGCTGGCGGGCGGACGGGAGCCCGGCGGGGTTCAGCGGGGGGCCGGCGAGGGGAGGGGGAGGGTACTAGGGGGAGGGGAGACCATAGGGAGGGTGCTAGCAGTCACGGCGATTAGATTCCCTTCGACCAGGCTCAGGACAGGCTTCGACTGCGTCTCAGAATGACACTTAAGCTTCTAATTTATTAACCACAGTCCTCAAATAGCACCGGGCGTTTAGTGGAGAGAGGTCTGGAGGGTTCAAGATGAAGCGCCATACTATGTAGTCTTGTATAACACAACTCAGGCAGGTAGAACCATGGGGTGTTGCGGGTGGGATTGCGTGTATTTATCATCCTCAATGGCCCAGTTTATATTTTCGTAATTGCTTCTTAGCTCTTCCTTAAGGAAAATACCCTTAGTTTTTAGATTTCAAGTGTAGAGTCCCGTCTGAAGAGTCAAGCAGGGCTAAGAAGAAAGTAAATTCCTGGGCTGGGTTGGTGCGGCGGTGCAGTCGGCGGAGTTACAAACAAATCAAATACCAGAGTGAGAAGGAGACGGAAATGGCGGACGTACTGGCAATCACTGGGACTGGCGCAAAGGCTACTTTGGGAGAAAAGGCCCTCGAAGAGTTCAAGAAGAGTGTCCATGGTGGAGTGATAATGGCAGGGGACCCAGGCTATGACGAGGCCAGGGCCGTGTGGAATGGGATGATCGACAAGCGGCCGGCGGCGATAGCTCGCTGCACAGGCACGGCGGATGTAATCGCGGCGGTGAGCTTTGCGAGGGAGAGCAACCTGCTGGTGGCGGTACGGGGCGGAGGGCATAACGTATCGGGCGCGGCCACATGTGACGGTGGGCTGGTGATAGACCTGTGGCCGATGAAGGGTGTGCACGTGGACCTGGAGAAGAAGACGGTGCGGGCGCAGGGTGGCTGTACGCTGATGGACGTGAACAGGGAGACGCAGATATATAACATGGCTACGCCGCTGGGTGCAGTGTCGGAGACGGGGATAGCGGGGCTGACGCTGACGGGAGGCATGGCTGGCTGACGCGGACGTACGGGCTGTCGTGCGACAACCTAGTGTCAGCGGACGTGGTGACGGCGGAGGGGAAGGTGGTGAAGGCCAGCGAGTCGCAGAATGCCGACCTGTTCTGGGGGATTCGAGGCGGGGGCGGGAACTTCGGTGTCGTGACATCTTTTGAATACAAACTGTACCCGGTGGGGCCGGAGCTGTTTATGTGCCTGGCCTTCTACCCGGCCGGGAAAACTAAGGAGATCCTGCGGAAGTACCGGGAGTTTATGGCCAAGGCGCCGGATAAAGTAAACTCCATAGCCATAGGCGGGAATATTCCCCCTGCGCCATTTTTCCCGGCGGAGATTCACGGCAAGCCGTTCTTTTTAATCGCCGGCTGCTACGCGGGGGCGGTTGAAGAGGGTGAGAAGGCGCTAGCGCCGTTGAGACAGTACGGTGAAACGCTGGCGGACTTGAGCGGGCCGATGCCGTACCTGGTGTCGCAGACGCTGTTCGACGAGGACTACCCGGCGCACAAGCTTCGCTACTACTGGAAGTCGATTTACATAAACGGGCTGACGGATGGGGCGATTGACGTGATAGCCGACCAGTCGGCCAAGAGGCCGTCGCCAATTAGCACATTGGACGTGTGGAGTCTGGGAGGGGTGATGGCAAAGGTGAGTCCTGAGGCGACGGCCTTCAGAAATCGGAAGTCGCCGTTTTTGATAGGCATAGAGGCGAACTGGCCGGAGGCGAAGGACGACCAGGCAAACATCAAGTGGGTGCGGGAGTGTATAGAACGGCTGCAGCCGTTCTCGGACGGCAGCCAGTACCTGAACTTCCCTGGATTTTACGAGGATGGCGACAAAACGCTTAGGGCGACGTATGGATCGAATTACGACCGGCTGGTGGCGCTGAAGAAGAAGTACGACCCGAAGAACCTTTTCAGGCTGAACCAGAATATCAAGCCTACGTAGGGCGCTGCGCGAGTAATAGAAGCCAACGAATATAAAGAAGGATGCCAGGCATAGCCTGGCATCCTTCTGCTTTTAGGATGGGGGTTAGATGGGGCGGTTGAGGACGCGGGAGTCGATTTTGCGTTTGATTAGCTGGCCGTCGGTGGGCTTGGCGAGGAGCTTGCCGTTGTCGATCATGACCTTGCCTCGCAGGGTGACGGTGGTAGGCCAGGCGCGGACCTCCCAGCCTTCCCAGGGGGTGTAGTCGTTGAGGTGGAGGTCTTTGGGGGAGATCTTTTTCTTGACAGTGGTGTCCAGGACGCAGAGGTCGGCGTCGCTTCCGGCGGCGATGGCGCCTTTACGGGGGTAGAGGCCCAGGAGCTTGGCGGGGTTGGAGCAGGCGATGGCAACGAATCGCTCCAGGGACATACCCTGGTTGACGACGGCGGTGGTGTAGCCGACGGGGATTCGGATTTCAATGCCGTTGTTGCCGCCCTGAACGTCCAGCACCGTGCGGCCTTTTATCTTGTTGGCGTAGGTGGTGCCGATGGCGTCGGTGGCGAGGATATTGAGCTCGCCGCGATGGAGGGCCTGCCAGAGACGCTGGCGGTCGGTCTCGGACTTGGTGGAGGGGTAGGTGTGGTGCTTCATGCCGTCGGGCTTCTTGTAGTCGTCGGAGTTGAAGGAGCAGTAGAGCAGGATAGTCTCGCCGTCCACGGGGTGGCCCTTGGCGCGTGACTCGGCGATGGCCTCGACGCCCTCCTTGGCGCTGGTGTGGACAATATACATGGCGGCGCCGGTATGCTCGGCCACGGCGACGCATCGGCGGACGGACAGCATTTCGGAGAGGTTGGAGCGAATCTTGGGGAGGTAGTACCACTCCATCTCCTCATTCTGCCGCGCCTTCTCGTAGTTCCACTGGACGATTTCATCTTCCTCGGAGTGGATAGCGACGATGCCGCCGTATTTGGCGCAGGCTTCCATGACGTCCACGAGCTGGCCGGTGCCGATCATGGTCAGGGGACGGCCGGGCTTAGGGGCGTGGTTAGTCGTATAGACCTTGATGCTGGGGAAGCCTTCCTGGACCAGCTCTTTGATCTGATCGATGTTGCCTACGGTAATAGTGGGGCCGTAGTAACTGGCGTGGGCGGAGTAGTCGATATACATGCGGCCCTTGAAATGGGCCATGTGGTCGTTCATGGCTTTGGCGACGTTTTTGGGGTCGTCCATGGTGACCTTGGCGAAGTCGAACATGGTGGTGGTGCCGCCCCAGAGGGCGCCGAGGGACAACTCCTCGGGGCCGGAGGTGACGCTGCCCCAGACGGAGACGAGGTGGGGAAAGCCGACGTGGGTGTGGGCCTCGACACCGCCGGGTATGACGGTCTTGCCTGTGGCGTCGATGGTCTTTTTGGCTTCTGTGAGAGTGCCCGGGAGGGCGACGGAGACGATTTTTTCGCCCTGGATGCCGATGTCCCAGAGGCCGGCGCCGCCCGGAGTGACGACGGTGCCGCCTTTAACGATGAGGTCAAGTATAGCTAGCTCCTTGAGGATGCATGTGCGATTCGTGGACAAACATAGATGGGGAGGGAGGCGTTGTCAAATCGGGATTGGGAATGCTACGGAGTCCTTGACTGCGGGACAAGTTGGGAGTAGGCTTCACGGCTACAACGCAGGCAGTTGTTGCGCTGCGGAGTAGTGTCGAACTTGGAATCGGCTAGGATGGACAGTATACGGCGAAAACAATCGTATATAGGAGGAAAGGTAGTGAAAAGCGTATCAAGGTTTGTTAGGGTTCCCGGGCTACTAGGGATGGCGTTGCTGGCGGTCTTGACGCTGTTCGTAGTGGCCTGCGGAGACGATGAGACGCCTACGGCGACGACGAGGCCAGGGGTCACGACGACACCCACGGCCACATCGGCCCCTCAGCCGACGTCGACGCCGACAGCGGTGGCCAAGGTGCCGGTGCAGCCCCGGCTGAGGGTGGCGCTGCTGGTGCCGGGGGAGCAGGTGCAGATGGCTCACGGTCAGAGCCTGGCGTCGCAGAAGATGAACGCCCAGTACGAGCACCTGGTGGGTCGAGACCCGAAGACGAATACTGAGGTGCCGCAACTGGCCACGAGATGGTCGATGGCGGCGGACGGCAAGACTTACACCTTCGACCTGAAGCAGAATGTGCCGTGGTATAGCCGAGACGGCAAGCCCAACGGAACGACCTTTAATGCTCACGATATTGTGCTGACATGGGACCTGTTCAACGGCCCCGCGGGCACGGTGAAGACGGACAAGGCCCTGACCGCGGGCCTGTGGACTAACAGGTTAGGCACGCCTGAGAACTGGGAAGTGGTGAACGATCACAAGCTTATTGCCCGTTTCCCGAATTTGAACCTGGACATGGTGTACTTCCTGTCGGACGAGTGGGAAGTGGCGATGATGAGCAAGGCCCACTGGGACAAGACAGGCGGGGAGGCCGGGTATTCGGCAGACCCGATAGGGACAGGCCCATGGGTGTACCAGGAGAACAAGATAAACCAGCACTTCCTCCACAAGAGGGTGATGAACCATTGGAGGCAGACGCCTGGGTTTGAGGAGATGCAGTTCCTGTTTGTGCCCGAGGCGGCGACCCGACTGGCGCAGCTTCTGGCCGGCGAAGTCGACATCATTCCACTGATTCGAACGCAGCGGCAGACGATCACGGACGCCGGCATGAAGACCTATAGGAGCACGCTGCCTAGCACGCACCAGGCCATCGGCATAATTTACTATCGCAATCAGGCCTACTGTCCGGACGCCACCAAGGCCAAGTCGGCGGGCGACCAGCCGTGCGGGCCGTCCAAGGGGCACGACCCCAACGACCCGATGCGCAAGGTGGAAGTGCGCAGGGCGTTGAACATGGCGGTAAACCGAGCAGAGTTCAACAGCGTTTACTACAAGGGGCTGGCGTTCCCGGCGGTAGACTACTTCCCGCCGTGGCGGGCTGACTTCAAAGATTCTTGGACGCCGCACCCCGGGCTGAACGGGCGCACGGGGAAGGACGGCGGCTACCCGTACCAGTTTGATGTAAACGGGGCGAAGCAGCTGCTCACGCAGGCGGGCTACCCGAACGGGTTTACGACGACGTTGAACTGCTTAAAAGACCATCGCGTGATCCCTGAGTGGCCGCAGATGTGCGAGACGGTGGTGCAGTACTTCCGGGCCATTGGAGTGACTGCGACGCTGGAGATGGAGAACGACTTCTTCGCGTTCCGCAGCCGGGCCAACCTGAGGGAGAGGCCGAACTGGACATGGTCAGCGTCGCCGTCGCCGGTGCTGCCGTGCCAGGCCATCACCTTCCAGAGCGTCTGGGAACTGGGTAATGGATATCGCGAGTTTGAGGAGATATCCGATTACTGGAAGAAGTGCACCGGCACCACCAGCCTGGAGGAGCGGACGAAGCTGGACAGCGAGCTGGGCACGGAGTGGGTAAACAAGGCCTTCAGCATTCCGCTGTTCTGGGTCTATGCCGAGACGGGCGTAAACCCCAAGACGGTAGAGAGCTATGAGGTGAACTACCTGAACATTGGGCCGGTGCGCTATCACGAGCACACGAAGCCTGTGTATAAGTAGCCCGAAACTTAGATTATCAGGAAGGCCTCCAGATGAATCTGGGGGCCTTCTCTTTTCAGCGCTGGTTCATAGACACGATTCGATATTTCAGGTCGAGGAGACGTTGTTATGCGCATATCGAGTTGAGATAGATAGGTTTACAGTAAAGATTGACTCGAAAGGAGGACTTAGGTAAAGTTACGCAGTATCTCAGGATGGAGAGGCGTGGCAAAACGAGCCGAACGGCTTAAAGCGGAAGACTGAGAGCGCGAAAGATCTTTTAAGGAGCGAAAAAGTGATAGGGAACCGGAAAGTATGCATACCGACTCCGATATTTACGCTGGTAATTATTGCCCTGCTTGCCATACTGGCGGCAGCCTGCGGGGATGAGGCTACGCCCACGGCCACCGGCGCGCCGCAGGCCACCAACACGCCGACCACAGCCCCGACCGCCACGGCGGCGTCCGTCGCGACGGCTACGCCCACTGCCAGGCCCGCGGCGACGGCGACGGCGACGGCAACCCGGGCGCCTACCTCTACACCGACCGCTGTCCCCAAAGTGCTGGTGCAGCCCAGGCTGAGGGTGGCGGTGCCCGCGCCGGCGGAGCAGGTCACCATGCCTCACCCTACCAGCCAGGTCTCTGAGAAGTTGATGCCTATATATGAACATTTGATAGGCAAGCACCCTTTGACTTATGCGGAGGGGCCGCAGCTGGCTGAGTCGTGGTCGGTGGCGGCGGACGGAAGGACCTGGACGTGGAACTTGAGGCAGGGGATACCGTTTTACAACAAGGAGGGGCGTCCCACGTCCTTCACTTTCAGCGCCAAGGACGTGGTGTTGACCTGGGACTTGCTGAACGGTCAAGAGGGCAGCGTGAAAACCACCAAGGCCAGGACGCCGGGGGTGTGGCACGCCCGCCTGGGCGGTCCGGAGTTGTGGGAGGTTGCCGGCACCCACAAGATTGTGAACCACCTGCCGAGAGTAAACCTGGACATGACGTACTACTTCTCGGACCACTGGGAGACGGGAATTGTCAGCAAGGACCACTGGGATGCGGTGGGCGGCGAGGATGGGTACTCTGCCAACCCAATAGGGAACGGCCCGTGGACTTACATCAGGCATGCGATAAATGAAGGGTTTTTGCACAAGAGGGTAGACAACCACTGGAGGAAAACGCCGGAGTTCCAGGAACTGGAGATAGTGCTGGTAAAAGAGGACGCAACGCAGTTGGCGATGCTGCTGGCGAAAGAGGTGGACATTATCCCGCTGGTGCGGACCAACCGCGCCACTGTGGAGGCGGCGGGGATGAAGACGGTGAAGGGGCCGCTGCCCAGCGTTCACATGGCGCTGGGGATCATTTACTACCGGCCGGAGGCATACTGCGTAGACGGGAAGCCGCCCACCGGAGGGTCGCCGTGCGGGCCGTCTAAGGGGCATGACGTCAACGACCCGATGAGGAACGTGACGGTCAGAACGGCCTTAAATCACGCTGTGGACAGGCAGACTATAAACCAGGCCTTCCTTCAGGGAACGGGCTTTCCGCTGGTGGACTATTTCCCGCCATGGCGGGCGGACTGGCGGGACCAGTGGGCGCCGCACCCCGGGCCTGAGGGCAAGACCGGCGCGGCCGGCGGCTGGCCCTACGATTACAACCCCACCAAGGCCAAGCAGCTCCTCACGCGGGCCGGATATCCCAACGGATTCAACACCGTCCTCAACTGCTTGCGGGTGCATACGGTGATTCCGGAGTGGCCGGACATTTGCGAGAAGCTGGTGCAGGACTTCAAGGCGGTGGGCGTAACGGTGAAATTGGAGATGGAGCAAGCCTTCGGCACCTTCCAGCGCAAGGCGGTGGCCCGGGACAGGGCCAACTGGATGTGGTCATCCTCGCCCTCCTGGGGATCGCACCCGTGCGAGAACGTAACATTCTCTGCGATATGGGAGCTGGGCAACGGCTATCGAGAGTTTGAGGAGGCCTCCGAGTTCTACAAGAAGTGCGGTGAGACAAGGGACATTGAGGTAAGAAACCAGCTTACCAGGGAGTTTGGCGATGTCTGGTATCAGAACGCCTTCAGCATTCCTTTGCTGCACGTCTTCGCCGAGGTGGCCTACAATCCGAACACGGTAGCCGAATACCGCGTTCACATGGCGCACATGGGGCCGGTGAGGTTCCACGAGTTCACAAAGGCGATGTATAAGTAGCCCTGGAGCGATACACCAGAAGAAGGCCCTCCCAGATCTGGGAGGGCCTTCTCTTTTCTTTCGGCGGCGGCGCATTTAAGATAGCGGCGTCGAAATTAGAGGCAGGAGGGCGCGATGCCGTACCTAGTAAGCCATGACCAGGTGCCGCTTTACTATGAGGACCACGGCCCGAGGAAGAACTCGGCCATATTTCTTATTCACGGGGAGCCGTTCAACACCAAGTTCTGGGTAAAGAACATACCGGAGATGTCGAAGCAGTACCGGACTGTGTCGATAGACGTGAGGGGGAGAGGGGAGTCGGGGAAGACGGACGACGGGCAGACGCTGGCGGAGATGGCGCGGGATTTTCGCTTTTTCTTGGAGCAATTGAATCTGCAGAAGGTGGTGGCGGTGGGATGGTCCATGGGAAGCGCGATTATTTGGGACTACATCAAGCAGTTCGGCGAGGACAGGATTGCGGGTTTTGTGGACGTGGACCAGAGGCCATATCGATTTACGGGGCTCGAGAACTTGCAGGCGCGGCTGGAGGTGATAAAGTCCGGGCGGCTGGCGTACCACATCAAGGGGGTGAAGGAGTATTTTGGGCCGGAGACAATGGGAGACCAGGAGACGGTGAACTGGATGGCCTACGAGTGCATGAAGACGCCGACGACGATACATCGCGCGGCGGCGATTGAGAGTTTTTTGAATGATTACAGGCCGGTGCTGGGGACGATGAAGGCGCCGTCGCTGATTATGTGGGCAAAGTATGGAGGGGTGGATAAGGAGTGCGCGGAGTTGCTGCATAACGGGATAAAGAAGTCGAGGCTGGTGTTTTTCGAGAAGAGCGGACATTTGCTGCCGTGGACGGAGGCGGAGAAGTTCAATCGGGAGATTATGGGGCTGGCGAAGGAGGTTTTGGGATAGGGAAAGGGGGCAGCCCCTACCTAACCTTCCACCGCTAAGCGGTAGAAGGAATGAAAGCAACGAGGGGTTATTCTAATACTCGCATTGTGTATATAAGCCTCACCCCTCTTCTATTCTCCCCCATCGAAGGGGAGACGAGGCAACTGGCGGAGCGTGGTTGTAATGCACGTCTCATAGTACCAAGTGTCTACACCGCATTCTAACCTTCTCCTCCTTCAGCTACCCTCAGGACAAGCTTCAGGGGAGAAGGGATTTTTCGGGCGGTTAGCGGTACTTGTAAAAGCAGGGCGTACAAAGAGGTTTGGCGTGAGTAGTGGGGAACAAAGTGCCACATGCGTGGCAGAACTCCTCGATGTAATCCTCATTCTCATACTCCGACCAACTGTCAAAACAGCTCTCACAGAGCGGTCTAGCACGATCAAAGGGAATTGATCTTTTGCAACGAATACACATGCCTCTGTCTGAAATAACATTAGAAACGGTTCTAGTAACTTGCTGAATGAAGTTGGGGACGGCGCTTCCGCCAACTTGCCTGGACAATTTCATCAGCCGATTCTCGACATAGTCTCGTATTTCA
Organism: SAR202 cluster bacterium; assembly: GCA_016872285.1. Lineage (NCBI taxonomy): Bacteria > Bacillati > Chloroflexota > Dehalococcoidia > SAR202 cluster bacterium. The sequence continues at coordinate 10,193 of VGZZ01000015.1, forward strand.
CGTTCCGTTTGCTCATCTCTTATAGCTAGAGCGATCTCTTTAGAGTTCTGTGTAGAGTAGTTAGTGAAATTCATTGAGCTTACGAGTACATCATTCTCGTTTAGGTAAATTTTGGCATGCAAACGATCAACTGCGAGGACTTTAATCCCAGATTGTGAGAGTTCTATCACCTGAGGACTTTCAATGATTTTGGGCTCATTGCGAACAATTACAGTGACTTTCACTTTGTTTTTGAGGGCTAAAACTAGGTCATCTACTGCGTGTCCCCAATACTCAAAGTACGGGGATACGATGGTCACTGATTTTTTTGCTTGCCTGATGATATTAAGTACCTGAGAGGCTACTTCGTCGTCTGTGAAGACGGCCTTGACATATGGTGCCATGGAACCTCCCTTCAACAGGTGGTTGGCGGTGAGTATAATTCGGCACCTGTGGTGTGTCTATGAAAAATTGCCTGAGGGAGATTAGAAATGGCAGGAATTGATTTGAAGGAGGCGACGATTGCGGGGGTTAGCGAGCTGATTAAGGCTAAGAAGGTGTCGCCGGTGGAGGTTACGGAGGCGACGCTGCGTCGCATAGAGAAGTTGAACCCGATACTGAAGTGTTTCACGACGGTGACGGGCGAGTATGCGATGTCGAAGGCAAAGGAGGCGGAGAAGGAGGTGATGGCGGGGAGGTATAAGGGGCCGCTGCACGGGATACCATACACGCTGAAGGACTTAATCGATACAAAGGGGATAAGGACGACGTATGGGTATTCGAGCCACCAAGACTACGTGCCAAATCGCAGCGCGCGGGTGCACGAGCTGATGGAGGAGGCGGGCGGGATTTTGGTGGGAAAGGTAGACTGCCATTTCAGGCGCGACGTGGCAGTACAGTGCTACAACCCGTGGGACCTGGAGAGGTCGCCGGGGCATTCCAGCTCGGGGTCGGGGTCGGCGGTGGGGGCGTCGCTGGGGCTGACATCGATAGGGAGCGACACAGGGGGGTCGGTGAGGATACCGGCGGCGTGGTCGGGAGTGGTGGGGATGAAGACGACGTTTGGGCTGATGACGCGTCACAATCTATTTGGGCCGTCGTGGTCGTTCGACCAGGCGGGGCCGCTGGCGAAGACAGTGGAGGATACGGCGATTGTTCTGCAGGCGATAGCGGGATATGACCATGAGGACCCGGTGAGCATCGCGGGGGAGAGGCCAGACTATCGAAAGGGGCTAAAGGGAGGGATCAAGGGGCTGAGGGTGGGGGTGCTGGAGGAGTATGTGGGTTCGCACTCCACGGAGGAGGTAGAGGCGTCGGTGCGGGAGGCGGTGAGAGTGTTGGAGAGGTTAGGGGCGACGTCGAGGGCGGTGGAGATAGCGGAGGTGGGCGAGTTTCCGAACGTACACAACACGATTGTCGATTTAGAGTCGGCGGTGTACTACTACCAGCAGTTCCCGCCGGAGCGGATGGAGCAGATCAACCCCGATATGAAGGGGCGGCTGAAGCGGGGCTTTGAGATTACCATGTCGCAGTACATAAAGGCGCAGGAGAAGCTGGCGTTCTTGCGACGGGAGGTGGAGAGGGTGTTCCGAGAGGTGGACGTGGTAGTGTCGCCGACGTGCCTGACGCCGCCGCTGAAGGTGGGGCAGACAAGGAGCAAGATAACGGTGCGTGGGAAAGAAGTGGACGCGCGGACGCTGACGCTTCGGAACACGTCGATATCCAGCGATTGCCACTTGCCTGCGATAAGCGTGCCGTGCGGGTTTGCGGAGGGGCCAAGGGGGCCGCTGCCCATTGGGCTGCATATCATAGGGAGGCGGCTGGAGGATGCGCTGGTGCTTCGGGCGGCGTACGCATACGAGCAGGCGACGGAGTGGCATAAGCGGAGGGCGCCACTGTAGTCTTCACCCATTCTTTTGTTCTCTCTTAATTAAGAGGCAGGTCTGAATTGAGTATGAGGTTCCCTACCGCACCCCGAAGAGTGCGGCATAGGCCTCGTCGGTAGCCTTGCATTGCATAATCGGGATGACTGGTAAGTAGGTAATATCTGCCTCAGGAGCAGGCGAAGGCTGTATAATGCCTGCCGATGTTTGCTCGCCGCGGCCCCAAGACGCCCGCCACCCAAGCGCGGCCCTCAAAGCTGTATTACGGCTGGATCATTGTAGTATTCGCGGGGATGGTCCAGTTTCTTTCGGCTCCCGGGCAGAACCATTCGATTTCAGTGTTCTTCGATCCGATGATAGAGGGGTTGGGGCTGTCTCGGACAATGATGTCCAGCATGTACGCGGCGGGGTCTATGACGGCGGCGCTGACGGTGGTGGGGCTGGGGAAGCTGCTGGACCGGTACGGCGCGCGGGTGATGATGGGAATATGCACGGCGCTGTTTGTGGCGTCAGTGGTGGTGATGGGGCTGGTGGAGAACCCGTGGCAGCTTTTCCTGGCCTTCGCGTTCTTGAGGAACATGGGGCAGGGGGCCATGCTGCTGATACCGACGACGCTGCTGGCCCTGTGGTTTATCCGGCTGCGGGGAAGGGTAATGTCGCTGGCGGCGCTGGGGCTGGTGGCAAACCAGGCGGTGGTGCCGCCTTTCAACAAGTGGCTTATCGACTCGTTCGGGTGGCGGGAGGCGTGGTTTATCTGGGCGGGGATAGTATTCCTGACGCTGCTGCCGACATCGATTATCCTGGTGCGCCGGTCGCCGGAGTCCATGGGGCTGCTGCCGGACGGGGCGAAGGCGCCGCCGATAGTGATTGGGGCTGAGAAACCTGTACCAGTGGTGAGAGAGGACACGTGGACGCTGTCCGAGGCGCTGCGGACTCGTACGCTGTGGCTGCTAGTGGCGGCGGGGGTGGCGCAGCCGATGATATTTTCGGCGCTGGTACTGCACAACACGTCGATACTGGGTACGCGGGGGCTGGACCCGGACATCGCGCCGCTAGTGCTGACGATGATCGCGCCGCTAGTGCTGTTCGGCAACTTTCTGGGGGGCTACTTAATCGACAAGGTAGAAAATCGTTATGTGCTGGCGATAACGCCGGCGGTGATGGCGCTGGCGCTGGTGTGGAACTTTGCGCTGGGGTCGACGTGGCAGGCGCTGGTATACGGCGGACTGATTGGACTCAGCATAGGCATGGGGTCCATAGCGAGTAACGTGATATGGCCGAACTATTTCGGCAGGGCGAACCTGGGGGCCATTAGAGGGGTAGGGACGACGACGATTGTGGTGTTTTCCGCCATTGGGCCGCTGCCCTTTGGAGCGCTTTACGATTTGACGGAGTCGTACAACATGTCGCTGGTGGTGTTTATGGCGCTGCCGGTGATGTCCATAGCGGCGGCGTTTTTGGCGAGGCCGCCGTTGAAGGGCGGCCGATAAATGGGACTGCCCGACTGAATAGCAGGCTGTGTGGCATTTGTGGTGGAGGAGCAGGGGCGGTGAGGGGCGAACTACTTCGCCCCTCACCGCTGAAGCGTGACACGCAGGTATACAAGACCAGTTGTGGTGTCTGGGCGCCCCAAAAGTTAAAACCTCTGGAAGAAGAAAGTGATGTCGTTGGCTTTGGGCGGAACCTTGACCTCTTCCACCCGCCTGCCATCCTCGCTCTACCAGACTTTGGTGATCTTCTGCGCTACCAGTTTGAAGTCGTTGGCGCCCTCCGGCACTGGCACGGGCTGGTCATGAGTACCAACCCCCCAACTGCCTTCGGTTATGACACCCCTCAGGTCATCCCACTTGGCCTTGAAACGGTGGGCGCCATTGGGCGAACCTATGGGGTCGCCGAGTTTTTCGCCATCCTTGGTGAACTGGAGCCGCGCCCTGCCACCGAACCAGATTTCTATGTCATTAGCGTCGGTGTTACAGATGCGATCGCCGATAGGCTGCCCGTCCTCGGTGAACTGGATGCAGGCGATAGGTATTCCCTCCTGGCCCTGGACGCTGGATGCCAATGCAAGCCAGGAAGTAAACAACAAGATGCCCAGAATTAGGGCTAAGACAGGGAACCGAAGGAACACAGCGACGGACGTTTGACCGGTACTCATTTTAACCTCCTCCCACAAAGTACCCCCGCTATGATACCGAGCGCCGTCCAGAATCAGGCTACAAACGGAGCAAATCCATTATAATTTAGGTTTTGCCTCTGTCAATAGACCTAAAGATTCAATTCTTTTACGTATAACGCTACATATAGTGCTTAAGTTTGCGCTTTGCGTAAATATGCTGCTCATCGTCGGCAAATAGAGCTGTGGCTGGCATTGAGCGGCCACATTGGGGCCGCTGGTGAGACGTGGGGCGAAGCATCCCTCCCGATTAATGGAGGGTTTGCGGGGTGTTTGCCGGGGAGGGGTATCAGGCTGAGGGCGGCGGTCAGGTGTTGAGAAGGGCTTCGCCTTCAGAGGCTGCCCTCAATAAATCTATCAACCTGCGCACAGGCACAGTGTCAAATTCGGGGGCTTTCATGGGGAGGGTAGCGGTTACGCGGTAGTGGTTGACACGGCCAACCAGGCGTTTGCTGACGTATCCAGCGTCCATGAGCTGCGAAATAATCCTTCTTATTGAAGGCTCGGCGATACCTAAGGAATCTGAAATCACACGCACAGTTACCTTTTCGTGTTTATCGATAAATACCAAGACCCTAGCGTGATTAGTTAAAAACCTCCATCTTGATGACTTAATAGTGCTTATTTTCGATAACTTATTTAAAAGCGTATATGAAACCGTCTTGTTTTACTTCTGGGATTCTAGCACTATGCCAAACATAAGTTCAAGACTGGCTTTCCAATTGGATTTTTCTTATTGAGTCTTGAAAGCCCTATTTTTTAGCAGGAGACAATGGCAAGCAGTAATTTACTGTTAGATTCAGGAGCTATCCAAAATGCTGCTTTCCCTCAAACTCATTCCTGCTGACGTTTGAGATCTAAGGGCTTCAGGCCAATCCAGTCCCAACTTTTTAGGAAATGCATCGTGGATTTACGGACTCTCAGACCTTTGGTTCGTCTCTTCATTCCGCTCTTAGCCCTGGCGGGGCTAGCCTTTTTCATCGTCGCCGCAGGCAGCGATGAAACCCCCACCACCGCCGCCACCTCTACCCCCACCAGGCCCGCCACCACCAACACGCCAACACAGGGTGCTACTACCGCGGGGCCGACGGCTACGCCGACGCGAGGGGCTACTACAGGCGCACCGACAGCTACGCCCACCCGCGCGGCGCCTACCGCGACAGCTACTACTGCGTCTAAAGTTCCAGTGAAGCCCCGGCTGGTTATAGCCCTTCCCGCTCCGGCTGAGCAGCAGACCGTTCCTTACACCCAGTCCCAGGTCTCGGAAAAGCTCAACGGCCAGTACGACCACCTCATAGGCCGTAACATCACCACCAACGAGGAGCAGCCTGAGCTGGCCACCACCTGGTCTGTGGCTCCCAATGGCAAGGACTGAACCTTCAACCTGAGGCAGGGCGTTCCTTTCTACAAGGACGGCAAGCCCATCCCGGGCTATACCTTCACCAGCAAGGACCTCAGGCTAACATGGGAATTGCTTAACGATGAAGGCGGACCTTATGGCTCCAAGGACACCAGAAGCCCCGGCGAGTGGACCGCTCGTATGGGCGGCGCCGACAACTGGGAGTTCCCCAACGACCAGACCGCCATCATCAAGGCTCCCGACATTATCCTGGACCTGGGCTTCTTCATGTCTGACGAGTGGGAGTCCGGCGTCATGAGCCTCCAGCACTGGGCCGCGGTCGGTGGCGAGGCTGGATACAAGGCCGATCCCGTCGGCAACGGCCCCTGGACCTACGTTAAGCACTCCGTCAACCAGGAATTTCTGCACAAGCGTGTGGAGAACCACTACCGCAGGACTCCTGAGTTCCATGAGCGCCACATACTCCTGGTACAGGAAGCCGCCACCCGAATGGCCGCTCTTCTAGCCAAGGAAGTGGATATCATTCCCTTAATCCGCAACCAGCGCCAGACCATCACAGCCCAGGGCTTCAAGACTGAACTTTCCACCTTCCCGTCGGTGCACCAGGGCATCGGCATGATCTACTACCGCCCTGAGGCCTACTGCCCGCAGGGAGGGGAGAAGACCAAGGCCGGCCAGCCCTGCGGCCCGAGCAAGGGCTACGACCCCAACGATCCCCTGCGGAAGCCTGAAGTCCGCCTGGCCCTGAACCATGCTCTGGACCGCAACTCCATGAACACCGCTTTCTACCAGGGCAACGGGTTCCCCTCGGTGGACTACTTCCCGCCATGGCGGTCCGACTTCCTAGATTCGTGGGCGCCGCATCCTGGCCCCAATGGAAAGACCGGCAAGGCTGGCGGCTATCCGTATAACTACGACGTCGCCAAGGCCAAGCAGCTCCTGGCCCAGGGGGGATTCCCCAACGGCTTCAATACCATCCTCAACTGCCTGCGCTCTCACAACGTCATACCCGAGTGGCCTGACATCTGCGAGAAGATTAAGCAGGACTTTGCGGCCATTGGCGTCAATGCTGAGCTTGAGATGGTCAACGCCTTTGGCGAGTTCCGCAACCTGGCGTACCAACGCAACCGCGGCAACTGGATGTGGTCCGCGTCTCCTTCTCTTGACCCGGTCTGCCATGCCGTCGAGTTCTCGCTCATCTGGGAGCTGGGCAACGGCTATCGGGAGCACGAGGACGCCTCCGCGTTCTACAATAAGTGCTTGGTGACCACTACGTTTGCCGCGCGTGACAAGATATCCCAGGATTTCGGCACCATTTGGGTACAGAAGGCTTTCAGCATACCGATGTTCTGGGTCACCGCTGAAGTCGCTTTCAACCCCGCTGTAGTGGCAGAGTACAAAGTTAACATGCTACACATGGGCCCGGTTCGCTACCACGAGTACACTAAAGCCGTGACAAAGTAGTAGCTGACACCTCCGTCGGGCCCTTTCTGGGACGAAGCAGCGCTCCGAGCCGTCGGGGCGCTTCTTCGTTTTGTGAGGTTTTGGTGTCAAAATGTTTCGTCCTTTTCAAGATTCAAGTTATGATAGGGCGAAGTTTGAGGGTTGGAGAGTGCAATGACGGAACGCAAGGGCAGGCTGGAAGGAAAGGTTGCAATTGTGACGGGGGCGGGGTCCAGCGGGCCGGGGGTGGGCAACGGCAAGGCGACGGCGATACTATTCGCGAGGGAGGGGGCCAAGGTGCTGCTGGTAGACGCACTTCAGGAGAGGGCGGAGGAGACGCTGGGGCTGATTCGGAAGGAGGAAGGCGAGGTCCGACACGTCGGACTGCCCCGAATTATGGGCGATGGTGGGGCAGCGTCGGTGTTTCAGGCGGACGTGACGAAGGCCAGCGACTGCGCGGGGATGGTGGAGGCGGCGGTGAGTCGATACGGTCGATTGGACATTTTGGACAACAACGTTGGCATATCGCAGAGGGGGACGGTGCTGGAAGTGAGCGAGGAGAAGTGGGACCAGGTGATGGCGGTGAACGTGAAGACTATTGTGCTGGCGAGCCGATACGCAATACCGGCGATGAAGAGGACAGGCGGCGGGTCGATTATCAACATATCGTCGATAGCAGGGCTAAGGGCGGGCGGGACGACGCCCTACAGCGCGTCCAAGGCGGCAGTGATAGGGCTGACGTTTTCCATGGCGGCGGACCACGGTCGGGACGGGATTCGGGTCAACTGCATCGCGCCCGGGCTGCTGTACACTCCGATGGTGGCGCCTCGGATGGATGCGGACTTGAGGGAGCGCCGCAAGATGGCGGCGCCGCTGGGGACGGAGGGGACGGCGTGGGACGTGGCATGGGCGGCGGTGTTTTTGGCCAGCGACGAGTCGAGGTGGATAACGGGGGTGGTGCTGCCGGTGGACGCGGGGCTGAGCGTGACGACGCCGATTTCGCAGACGCCGCTGGCGCAGCAGAGGCATTAGATTTTAGGGACTTCAATTTTTAAGCTTTTACGGTAATAGCTGAAAAAAGATTGCAAAAGTCTCTAAGTATCCCTAATCTCTAGGGGTTTTCGTCGTATTTGGGCCATTTTCTCGTCAGCTTGTTGTCCTCTTTAGTCTTTTCTGGAGGAACAAAAGTGGTATTCCACCAAAGTAGTGTTAACTATCAAAATCTCATTCGTGATCTAGCCGAGATGTATCCCATCGAGGTCCCAGAGGTAGTAGTTATCGAGCTAATCGCAAATTCTCTGGATGCGAAGGCAACGCGGATTAGCGTTGAATACAACGCTCAACAGAAAGTGTTGGTCATTACGGATGATGGACATGGAATGACTGCAAACCAATTTGGGGAATACCACGATTTTGCCGCAGGTCTAAAGTCTCGTGGCACTGGAATTGGGTTCGCTGGGGTGGGTGCAAAGATAAGCTTCAATGTGGCAGATAGAGTAATAACCGAAACTAGAGGGGATAGTTTCAGCGGAGGATCAGATTGGTATTTAGAATCAGCAAAGAAATTGGTTTGGAAAGAAATACAACCGTCACGTCTAAGGCTAAACGGTACGAGGGTGGAAGTTCAATTTCGGAAAGATGTGCAACCTCCTTACGACTCCACCGAGGACTTAGTTAACTTAATTGCACGTAACTATTTGCCCTTACTAGATACCAAGTTTCTCCAACTATACGGGGCGCTGAAGCTGTATCCTGGCGGCCTCAGATTTGTCGTTAATGGACAAGAGATTGCTCCCAGCGATATCGCAAATACTTATCGGTTGGACAAGGTACACAGGTTTTACCCTGAAAAGAGCCGTAAGCGTTACGGGCATGGTATTTTTGGAATCGGCCTATCTGATTACCCGATAGGAGCCGGAATTTGTGGTGTTCTACTCTGCACTCGTGGGAAGGTCGTTAAAGCCGACTTTCTAGGGCAGTTTCCAGGTGCCCTAGGTACGAGGATATTGGGGATAGTTGAGGTTCCACCTTTTGTGGACTATCTCACGACTGCAAAAACTGACTTTATCCGCAGTAGAGGAAAGTTAAAGGAATTTGAGTCGTTTTATGACCCCATCCGACAGGAATTCAAAGCATGGCTCAAGGATGTGGGTGTAGAACAGCCAGAAGTAGCCGCACCAGATGAGGCTGCAAAGTTGGAGAGAGAGCTTAGAAAAATTATAGATGAAGTTCCAGAACTGTCCGAGTTTTTTGGTTTTAGAGTCAGAAGAGAAGTACCTCATAGTGATGAGAACGGTTCCATGAAGGCCGAGACACATGAAGGTATTCAGCACACTTTTCCTATGGGAGAGGGAGAAAAAGGGGACAATCCAGGGCCGTTAGACATTGGGGAAGATCCTGGACAGACTTTAGAGGAGGCAAAAGATACAGGAACGCAGAAGGCTACACCAATAGGAAGAACTTCAAAAAGAGGGCCGAAGATCGCGTTTGCATCGGCTCCTGAGCGTATTGATCTCGCTTGGGCAGATGGGAACACTGTGATGATAAACACTGGGCATCCCGGCTATGAAAAATCGCGTTCCAATCCATCAGCACGGAATTTGCACAACATATTCTCCATAGCTGGCGCAGTCCAAAAAGTGTTAGTAAGTCCAGATGGGAAAGTTGATGCAGTTTTTGTGGACAGAATGATTGCAGCCTGGGGCAGGAAATGACGAATAGAAAATTAACATTCATTTCGTTTGAGCCCGTTCAGGGCCATTTTAGAGGACTGCTTTCTTTGGATGGGATTCTGTCAAAATCCTGGGATGCAGAGAAAATCACAAGCCAGGCGGCGACTGTGTATGAAAACCATATTGCGAAAATGCGTCAGGTATTTGCCGAAATATATGGCCTCCGAAAGGCACGTAGGCTTACACCCGCTCGAAAGGTCTGGGAGATGGGGGACTATATTTTTGCTCTAAGAAATTCTTTGGATTCTATGTCTTTGGAAATCGACAGTATTTACCACCATCTCGAACGAGATTTAGGTGCAAAGCGAAAGTGGCTTGAAAAGGCGATTATCCTGAGGCGTTATGTGCATAGGGCAGACATGATACCTGAGGATCTAAACTGGGGAAGACTTGAGAAGGGAACGAGGAAAGCTGCGGAGATGATTTCAAAGGGCCTGGCACTGCCCAAACGTGGAAGGAAGTGATGGATGACCTTGATTTAAGTTACTACCTCTCAGAGTTCTCGTCATATAACCACGCATTCCAGATTTCTGATGTCCTTGACCGCGTTGAGTCTAGTGGAAGTGAAGAGATTTTAAGGCACTTTTTCTGGAATGATCCCCGGTTCATCCGCTTAGGCGAGAGGGATAAAGGGCAGGAATACTTCATAACTGACAAAGCATTATTTCTTTGGCTTGCTAACCTGAACATTAGAATTGCGGAAACTAAACCCTTTATTCAGCACACAAAACTGACATTAACTCAACTGAAGCCCAAGCTGTCTTCGTTGCTTATTCGGGATGGTAGCCTGCCAATAATAAATCAGGTCATAGAATATGGATCGCAATATGGGTTGATAAAACGTTCGATAAATCCTGAATGCGTAGTTTTTCCTATTGCTCACTTTTTGTCTCTTTTTAGTGATAAGACGAGGTGCAGAGCCGCCCGCTTAATGTTGGCATTGGCTGATAAGGAGACGAGACAGAAACTCTTGAGTCGGTTACTTGTGGATCATATGGAGCTTGCCTTTTCAAAGCTTGATGCGAGAACGGTTCTAATCGTAAAGCAGCGGGAAGGCATTTTTAATCATCCAACGAGAACACTCGAGGAAATTGGCAAGGACTTGTCTGTGACAAGGGAAAGGGTAAGGCAAATCCAGGCCAAATTTTTTAAGAAGATGAAGCATCCAACACGGAGAACCCCATTACTGCTCCAATTTGAGTGTGATTTGATACAAAATAGGGGCACTCTATTGGTAGATACAAACACTGTAGAAGGTTCTCTGAGAAGATTTGTGACTAAGTGCCTTGACGTCCCACACGCAGATTTTGACGAAATAGGGGTATCGTTGTTGGGGGCCAAATGGTTTGATATTAGCAATTTCAAAAACTCTTTCTGGCGGATCAAACCCGTGGAGGCACTAGGGTTATTTGGAGAGCTACTAGAGGCTAAAAGCGGTCTATCTCTAGCAGATACGGACGTTCAGGAATTATTTGATAGGATGAATTTACGTAAGGTACACGAATTGACGCGTGGACAAAGGGTGCACCTTGTCCTCAAACAGATTGGGCGTCCTGCTCACTACTCGGAAGTCACTGAAATACATAACAAGATGTTTCCAGACAGTGCGACAACGCAACGCAACATTCATGCGACTCTTTCTTATGAACAGCATGGCGTAGTCTGGATTGGAATGCGCGGAACGTTTGCGTTAGAGGAGTGGGGTTACGAAAAACCCGCAAAGGGTCTATATGAAACAGTCGCAGATATAGTTAATGAAATCTATATGGACACAGAAAAACCCGTGTCCTTTGCAACCATTGTTGCGGAGATGGGTAAATACCGCAAACTGGTTAATCAATCGAGCCTTGTCTTTGCGGCTCACTTTAATCCTCAGGTCAAACGTGTTGCTAAAGATGCATTTGTTCCTAAGGGCCTGGAAGATGACGTAGTGTCTGACATGTCGGAGGACGAGCTGGATAATTTACTCCGGGAATTTGAAGATAAAGTGGCTTGAGCAGTTCAGCCAGATAGCGGTGCAGAATGTCATTGAACAAAGAATTGGCGTTTAAGCCGGCGTGGGAGCTGAGGGGGATGCTGGCGGCGCGGAAGGTGTCGTCGGTGGAGGTGACGGAGGTTTATCTGCGGCGCATCGAGGCCATGAACTCGAAGCTGAACGCGTACTTGACGGTGGACGGGGAGGGAGCAATGGCGCAGGCCCGGGAGGCGGACAGGCGGCTGGCGAAGGGCGATAAGGCGCTGCTGCTGGGGGTGCCGATAGCGATTAAGGACCTGGAGTTGACGAAGGGGCTGAGGACGACGATGGGGTCGCTGGTATATAAGGATTTTATGCCGGACTGGGATGGGGCGGTGAGCGAGCGGGTGAAGAGGGCGGGGGCGGTGGTGCTGGGGAAGACAAACACGCCGGAGTTTGGGTTTGCGGGGACGAATGAGAACCGGCTGGGAGATGCGTGCCGCAACCCCTGGGACGTGTCGCGGACTAGTGGGGGGTCCAGTGGGGGGAGCGCTGCGGCGGTGGCGTCGGGTCTGTGTGCGCTGGCGACGGGGAGCGATGGCGGAGGGTCGATTCGCATACCGGCGAGCTTCTGCGGGATTTACGGAATAAAGCCGACGCTGGGACGGATACCTCGGTTCGGTGGGTTGGGGAAACCGGCGCCGAACCTGACGTCGCAGTCGGGGCCGCTGACTCGGACGGTGCGGGACTCGGCGCTGTTATTGCAGGCGCTGGCGGGGCCTGACGAGCGGGACGTCATGTCGATGCGGGAAACGCCGCCGGACTTTGTCGCGTCGCTCAAGCAAGGAGTCAAGGGACTGAGGGTGGCGTGGAGCGGGGACCTGGGGTACGCAGCGGTGGAGCCGGAAGTGGAGGCTATCGCGAGGAAGGGGGCGATGGCGCTGGGAGAGCTGGGGTGCGAGGTGGAGGAGCCTGGGCTGTCGTTGGAGTACCCGCTGCTGGACTTCGTGAGCATTTTTTCGACGGGCGGGTACGCGTCGTACGGGCACTTGCAATTGGAGCATGAGGATAAGTTGACGGACTATGTCATTGAGAACTTTGAGCGGGGGAAGAAGGTCAGCGGGTTGGAGTACGCGAGGTCGCTGAACGCGGTGATGAGGATGACGGCGCAGGTTAGCCAGTGGATGGATAAGTACGACTTGCTGGTGACGCCGACGATGGCGGTGGCGGCGTTCGCCGTGGGGAAGAACCCGGCGGAGATAGCGGGGAGGAAAGCGTACCCTCGATGGGACTTTATGCCGTACACGCCTGTGTTCAACCTGACGGGACAGCCGGCGGCTAGCGCGCCGTGCGGGTTTACGTCAGGTGGGCTGCCGGTGGGACTTCACATAATAGGACGGCGAGGGGCGGAGGCTACGGTACTTAGGGCGTCGGCGGCGCTGGAGTCGGCGAGGCCGTGGTCGGGGCAGGCGCCGGCGGTGTCGTAGGTGTGAGGGAAGCGAGATAGGGGTTTTGATATCGATAGGGCGGCGGCGATGACGCGGTCCAGATTAGGAAGTGCGCCTATCGTACAGTCGTTTTGTATTGACTTTATCAAGCACAGTGTGGTATGTGACGCTGGCTCTAAAAGGACTAGTACATTTGGACTATTAGTAACAGACCTAGAGGGATGGTTTGTCGAACAGAAATAGGAAAGCCTAGCTGGTAGCGTGCAAATGAAAAATATTTCATCGGTAGCGAGATGGGCCGCCACCTCAAGAGGGGTGGCGCTTTCTATTGCCCTGGCAGTGGCGTTGACGGTAGTCCTAATCTTCACGTCGGACAGCGCCAGCGCGGTAAATCTAACGGTTAACAACCTGCCGAACAGCGTGACCCAGGGCCAGTCGCTTCAGTTCAAGCTTAACCTGGATATATCTCCGACGGAACTGATTCCTGTTCAGAGCCTGGAGATGGTGATTGATGGGCCAGGGACCACTTCCGATATAACAGTTACCTTTACCCCCTATGGAACCGTGACGACGGGCGACCCTCACGTTTCACTGGCGCTATGCTCTTCATGTCTTGGGGGAGCGGGCACGGGGTACGGGCTTCTACAAGGGACTAGAGTAGGATATCAAAGCAGCAGCACGTTCAATTTTGGTTATGGCTACGGTTATGGATTTGGGACTGTAAATCCAGTAGTTACCAAATTTGAGTACAACGTAACGTTAAACACCGGCGCGGCCCCGCAGATGACTACTGGATCGTACGGCGTTACATTCAAGCTGAATACGGGAGACATAGCTAAACCGAACTTTACCTCCAGCGTCTCCAACTTCCAGATTACCGCCCCGCCGATTATACCTCCTACGCCGACGAACACACCGCTGCCGCCCCCGGCGGCCCAGGTGGAGGACGTAGCCGATACAGTGCAGGACCTGCCGCTTGAACAGGCTGCCAAGGTGGTGGGAGGACTGAGCGGCGAGCTGGCGGCGGCGGTTATCACCGACATCGCCGAAAATGTAAGCGCGCAGCAAGCTGCTGAAATAGTGTCAAGCTTGACTAACATAAAGGCGGCGGAGGTGATACAGAACGTCACCCCTGAAGTGGCCACCAAGGTGGCGGAAGAGATGGCCAACACTAACGCCAAGGCCGCCGCGACGATATTGGAGACGGTGCCGCCTGAGAAGGCTGCCCAGGTCATAGAAAAGACCACCATTGACGCAGCTACCAAGATCATCGACCAGGCCAGCGACGTAGGGGCCGGCGCAATACTGAGCAAGGCGTCGGCGCTGGCCGGCGCGGACATTGTGGAGGCGCTGGATATTGAGAAGGCCGCGCCGGTCATGGACAACGTAGAACCGAAGAAGGCCGGCGCGATTATGGCAACGGTGGACACGGAGACCAAGGTGAACCTGGTTAAGAACATGTCGAAGTTCGCTCTAATAAACACGCTGTCTGAAACGCCGATTCTAGCCATAAAAGAGATAAGCATAGATCTCTTGTTACAGACCCTGCCGCAGTTGCCAGCCTCGCAACTGGTGATAACGGACCCGCCGAAGTTGAACCCGTTCCTGCCGCCTCAGGCGCCGTTCTCGGAGCCGACGAATCCGAACCTGGTGACCTACTCTGCGCAGACGTCAGAAGGGGACTGGGGCACCCTGGTAAGTAGCCCTGCGCCCCTTCATAAGATTCTCGGCAAGTTCAACAAGAGCCTGTCCTCTGTGAAGATTGGTGTGGAGAACGTGATCTTCCGGCCGACAAACGTGCCCAACCTTCCTGATGGGGTCACGCCGGTGGAGTTCTTCAGGCTGACTATGGAGAACGCGCAGCCCCAGGACCTCGTGGCCAGCCACGTGACGTTCTTTGTAACACAGCAGGTGATGGCGGCCAACCAGTTCCACAAATGGGGCATTCTGCTGCACCGGTATAACGAAGCCACTGGAAAGTGGGAGACGCTGGAGACCACCCGTATAGCTGAAGATTCAGCGAAGGTGTACTACAGCACCGTGGTGCCCGGGTTCTCGCTCTTCGCGATATCCGGCACTAAGACAGCAGCAACAACACGGTTTGAGGTGACTAACCTCCAGGTGCCATCACAGGTCATCGTCGGCCAGACGGCAAATATAAGCGCCGACATTAAGAACGTCAGCGCCGAGGAGCGCAGCTATACAGCCGTACTTTACCTGGACAACGCGGCGGAGGCGGTGCAGACGGTGCAGATTGGCGCCGGGAAGAGCTTGAAGGTGAGCTTCGGCGTGCAGGCGCCGCTGGGACAGCACACCGTGCGTCTAGAGAAGCAGAGCGCCAGCTATAGAGTCACTACTCAGCCGGCTGCCACCGCGACCCCGACACCGACCCGGACGCCCACGGCGACGCTGCCCGGGCCCACGGCCACCCCAACGGCTACCATGCCTGCGCCCACGGCGACGCCGACGACGGCCCCAGTCGCGACAGCTACTCCTACGGCTACAACGGCCCCGGCGCCTACACCTACGCCGACGGTCACGCCTACTACGCCGCCCGAAGAGGACGACGGAGGGATAAGCGCGGGCGCGGTGATACTGATAGTGCTGGTGGTGGCCGGAGGGGCGGCTCTCGCCTACGGCGGATACACACTGTACCGCCGCCGCCAGGGCGGAGCGGCCGGGCCGTAGGGCCTAAACAACGGAATGAATGAGTGACGCCCCGTGCAAACGGGGCGTCACTGTTTTTTGGAGGTTGACCTATACCGGGCAATCGATTAGGTTGGTGGCTAACCTTATCGAGAGTATCTACAGATGGAAAAACTAGTGAAGGATTTAAACGCTCTGTGCGACCGTTACTCGTTTCATACAGGCTGGTACTTGAAGGACCTGCGCAGCGAAAAGGAGGCAAACAGGCTGGGGGGTGTGGTAGTGCCATCGGCGAGCGTGAGGAAGATAGCTATACTCATGGCAGCGATGAAGGCGTCGCACGAGGGGCGACTGTCGCTGGGCCAGCGGGTGCCTATAGAGGCTCGATATCAAAACAATGATTCGGGGTGCTTCCAGCATCTGACGGCGGACTTTTCGATATCGCTGAGGGATGCGCTGGTAATGATGATAATTGTGAGCGACAACACTTGCACCGGGGCAGTCGCCGACCTGCTGGGGCTGGAGTATATAAACTCGTTCAGCAGGTCTATGGGGATGAAGGGGACGACGCACCGTCACGGGTTTCCTCCGCTGCCGGTGCCGAAGGACCATCCGGTGGAGTACACCAACGCCACCACGCCCAATGACGTAGGGCTGCTTCTGGACTTGATGCTGAAGGGGTCAGAGGATGCGGCGTCGGCGAAGAGACTAGGATGCACATCCGATCTGTGCCGGCTGGCGCTGGATATTTTGAGCTGGCAGAAGCTGAAGACCCGACTGCCGTCGCTGCTGCCACCGGGGACTAAGGTAGCGCACAAAACGGGCACGGGAGTGAGGAATCATAACGACGCGGGGATTGTGTATCTGGGGGAGGAGCCGCTCTTTATCCTATCGGCGTTTACGGAGCACGTGCCGCCGGAACTGGAGGACGGGACGCCGGGCCACGCGGCGGCAGCTAGGCTGATTGGGGAGATGAGCCGGCTAGCCTTCGACACGCTGTCGGGGAGAAAGCCGATGGCGGCGTCTGGGCGGGTGAAGGGCAAGCAGGGGGTTTTACCAAATCGGTCTAGAGACGGCGGTTATGCTGTGAGAGGAAGTGGCGCCGCGTAATTGCGGTTGGTGACAGGGAGACCCTCCCTACCACACTTCCACCCCGACCCCCCCTCTTTAACTCTCCCTCCCTCGGGGGATACTCGGGACAGGCTCTAAAGGGGGGAGAGGACCGGAAGGAACGCCTCGGTAACATCCCATACCTAATTCCTGCCTCTATTCCGCCGATCTGGTATAACACCTCATATCTGCTTCCGGACTAGGGGCGCACCGAGTTTTCGTGCAGAGCTGGGGGCACCAGATGAGAATCCTATACCCTGCCTGGCAGGTAACATTCTCAGTAAATGAAGCCGTTTACAGGCAATAGCGGTGCGTATGGCGAAGGTGGTGGTGTCAGGCGGAGGGTTGGGGTTCTAGTTGTTTTGCCAGGTCTTCAGGAGTGGTCACGGGGAGGAGGCAGGCGTAGTTTTCGCAGACGTAGGCGGCGGGCTTGCCCTGGACTTGCGTGCGGAACTTGAAGAGGGGCGAAGGATTGGTGCCCATGGGGTCGTCATGCTCAAGGCCGGCGAGGACTTTGTGGGGCAGGTAACGAGTGTGGACGGTGGTCAGCAGGGCCCTGGCGGCGGGATGGTTCCGAGGGCCGACGATGACGATTTCATTGGGCCGGGCGAGGTAGAAGTCCAGGGCGACAAGCCATCTGCCCATGCCGGTGACGTATTGGGCGGGCATATTGCCCATAGAGTTGAGGAGCCGGCCAGCCTTGGCTTTGTAATCATCGCTGCCGGCGAGAAGGGACACGCGCAGCAGGACGTCCGCGGCGACGGAGGAGCCGCAGGGCATAGCGTTGTCGAAGAGTTCGCGGGGACGCACAAGTAGGGCTTCGTGGTCTTTGCCGGTGTCGTAGAAGACGCCGTCGGCATCGTCCCAGAAGAGATCGAGCATGGAATCGGTGAGGCGGCGGGACTGGTCCAGCCAGTGCGGGTCCAGGGTCAGCTCATAGACGGCGATAAGGCCGTCGATGAGGAAGCTATAGTCCTCCAGGTATCCTTTGAGCCGCGCCTGGCCAGCCCTGAGCCCAGTCGAAGGGCTGGTCTTATAGGTGCGGAGGAGCCTGCCGTTGTCCACCAGGCTGGTGGTGAGGAATTGAGCGCCAGCGACGGCGGCTTCCCGGTATTGGGGGTTGTCCAGGGCCGCGGCGGCCTCAGCGAAGCTGCGGAGCATGAGGCCGTTCCAGGCGGTGAGGACCTTATCATCGCGGCCCGGGTGGATGCGCTTCTCGCGGGCTTCCAGGAGGAGCTTTTTGCCTTTCTGAATAGCCAACGCCAGCTTTTCGATGTTCGCGCCGATTTCGCGGGCGACGGAGGCGGCGTCGCTGGGGACGTTGAGGATGTTCTTGCCTTCGAAGTTACCCATATCGGTAACGTCATAGTAGGCGGAGAAGAGGGCGGCGTCCTCCTTGCCGAGGAGAGATTCTATCTCCTGAGGAGTCCAGACAAAGAACTTGCCTTCCTCACCCTCGCTGTCCGCGTCCTGGGAGGAGTAGAAACCGCCCTCTGGGCCGGTCATTTCGCGTAGGACGTAGGAGAGGGTTTCTTCGGCAACACGGCGATAGAAAGAGCGGCCGGTGACCTTGAAGGCATCAAGATAGAGGCGGGAGAGGAGGGCGTTGTCATAGAGCATCTTCTCGAAATGGGGGACGAGCCATCGAGCGTCGGTGGAGTAGCGGTGGAAGCCGCCGCCGAGCTGATCGTAGATGCCGCCGCGTGCCATCTTCTGAAGGGAAAGCTCCACCATGTGAAGGGCCTTGGCGTCGTGGGTGGTGTGGTAGTAGCGGAGGAGGAAGTCTAGGGTCATAGGCTGAGGGAACTTGGGGGCGTCAGCGAAGCCGCCTTCGTAGCCGTCAAAGGCGCCGTCTAGGCCTTTAAGGGCCTGGTCCAGCATCTCGCGAGTGATGAGGGCGGGCATGGCTCGCATGGAGGCGCCTTGCTTGAGGCGTGATACAAGCTCGGCAGTGGCCTGTGTGACCTCATTGCGACGGGTCTGATATGCCTGGGACATGGCGAGGAGGACGCGAGGGAAGCCAGGCATAGACCCACGGTCCTGGGGAGGGAAGTAGGTGCCGCCGTAGAAAGGCTCACCGCTGGGAGTGAGGAAGACGGTCATGGGCCAGCCGCCGTGGCCGGTGAGTGCGAGGACGGCCTGCATGTAGATGGAGTCAAGATCGGGGCGCTCCTCGCGGTCGACCTTGATGTTAACGAAGTTGTCGTTCATGAGGCGGGCGGTGTCATCGTTCTCGAAGGACTCGCGCTCCATAACATGGCACCAGTGGCAGGCGGAGTAGCCGATGCTGAGGAGGATGGGCTTGTCTTCGGCGCGGGCGCGCTCCAGGGCCTCCTGGCCCCAGGGGTACCAGTCCACGGGGTTATGGGCGTGCTGGAGGAGGTAGGGGCTGGTCTCGGAGGCGAGGCGGTTAGGCATGGGGCGCTCTCTTTTGTGGGGCTATGTTTCCATTGTCACAAAAAAGGGAGGGGGACGCTAGCTGGAGCAGAAGACAGGGAACCCATGACATTTGATGGTTAACGACGCTTTACACGAAATGCCTGACTTGTTCTCATTCGGGATACCATCCCCTTAATCCCCTTCCCCGACTGCATCGGGACTGAGTACAGCCTGCTGGAAGGGGAAGAGAAATAAGATCACCTCATCATCCCCCTTCGGCAAGCTCAGGACAGGCTCTAGCCCCTTCTTCTCCTTTGCAATAGGAGAAGAAGGGGGATCTGAGGGCACACCACCCGCTTTCTGGTGTGGGGCTTTGCTCTCGCTAGACCCTCCCAAAATCGCCAACTGAGTTTACGTGCAAAGGTAGTTAAAGCCTTAAACTGGGGGACGGTTATTGTAGAGTTGGGCGTGCTGCTGCCAGGCGTAGGCGATTCGGAAGACGGTGGGTTCATCAAAGGGCTTGGCAGCGATTTGGAGGCCTACGGGCATTTTATTTTTGTTGAAGCCGCAGGGGAGGCTGAGGGCCGGCATGCCGGTCTGATTGTAGGGAGAAGTGAAGCTGGGGGTGACGGCGATAGTAGTGGCGCTGAATTTTTCGAAAGGGACGGGAGGGGAGGAGGATGTGGGGGAGACGATAACGTCCACCTTCTCAAGGGCCTGGGCAAATTCGCGCTGGAGGCGGCTTCGAGCGCGCTGGGCCTGTACGTAGTCAGCGCCGGAGAATACGCCGCCGAGATAAACTCGGTTGAGGAAGTTATCGCCGTAATTCTGAGGCTGGGTTTTAAAATTGGGCAGATGGTAAGCAAAAGCCTCAGCGGACAGAATGACAAAGTTGGAAACGTTGACGTGTTCGAGGCTGGGGATTTTCACGTCCTCAATCTTCGCGCCCATGTCTTCCAGCGAAGTTACAGCTTTCTTAACTATGGCGATGGCCTCGGCGTCGGCGCCACCCTTGCTGGTGAAGAAATAGTGGGACGGGATACCCACAACCATCCCTTTGATGTCCTCCCTCAGGGACTTGGAATAGTCCGGCACAGGGGCGCGGGAAGTGGTAGGGTCCTTAGGGTCGTGGCCAGCTATGGCCTGGAGCATATAGGCGCAGTCCTCGACGGTCCAGGTCATAGGGCCCGCGTGGTCTAAGGACCAGGAGAGTGGAAAGACGCCGTATCGGCTAATAAGACCGTAGGTGGGCTTGAGACCGACGATGCCGCAGTAGGAGGCGGGGCCGCGGATGGAGCCGCCGGTGTCGGAGCCAAGGGATCCCATGCAGAGGCCAGCCGCCACAGCGGCACCGGAGCCGGAGGAGGAGCCGCTGGTGGTGTAAGCCAGATTCCAAGGATTGCGGGGCTGCTCCAGGAAGGGAGTGGTTGGACCGCCCATGGCAAATTCGTACATAGCCAGCTTGCCGAGCATCACGGAGCCGACCTGCTTGAGGCGGGAGATGACGGTGGAGTCGATGGCGGGGACGCGGTGTTCGTGGACTCTGGATTGGGCGGTAGTGCGGATGTCCCTGGTGTCGAAGAGGTCTTTGTGGGCCAGGGGGATGCCATGGAGGGGGCCGCGATAGCGACCGTGGAGGATTTCGGCCTCGGCGGCGCGAGCTTCGGCAAGGGCGGAGTCGGCGGTGAGGGTGATGTAGGCCTTGGTTTTCTTGTCGACTTTATCGATGCGATCAAGGAAAGCGCGGGTAAGCTCCACGGGGGAGAGGTCACGCTTTTTTATTAGCCGGGCGGCGTCACGGATGGACATGAAGTGGAGGGGTTGAGGTGATTTTGTGGGCATATGGGCCTCTCTACGGACGTGTAATAGACAACACATACCTGATCATAAGCGGGATACCATCCCCTGGCCCCTTTCCCGACTGCATCGGGACTCAGTACAGCCTGCTGGAAGGGGAAGAGAAAAAAGGATCACCTCATCATCCCCTAGCCCCTTCTTCTCCTTTGCAATAGGAGAAGAAGGGGAACCAGAGGGAACATCCCAGCTCCGTCTTTTCAAAAGGCTCGTGTTTTTCATAAGTCAAGCCGTAGACATAGAAGAGGAGGGGATATCGAGCTTTCCTTATAGTTCATGACCCATTACAGAGGGGAGTATAGGTTGGGAGGAAAGGGAGGGCAAGGACCTGGGGTTTTTGGCGGGGCTGTGTCCACAGTCATGACATTGAATGGGAAAACGGACTAGCGCAGCGTGTTTTCTGCTCAATAAAACTATGATGCATTCAAATCAGATTCCTAGACTGCGTCGGAGTACCGACTCCGCCGGAATGACAAATAGG
The DNA here is from genome assembly GCA_016872285.1 of SAR202 cluster bacterium. Classification (NCBI taxonomy): domain Bacteria; kingdom Bacillati; phylum Chloroflexota; class Dehalococcoidia; species SAR202 cluster bacterium. Next base: position 31,635 of record VGZZ01000015.1, read on the forward strand.
TATCATTGTTATGGGTCATGGTTCCCAAGGAAATGTTAGACGATTATGAATGAGGTATTAAATGGGGCGGTGCTAGGGGCAGGAGCCTTTGATATACTGCTGGCTTAGAGGAACAGGCAGGAGGGTACGGCATGAAATGGGCTTCCGCCGCATCTGACAACCCGTCGCTGGATGAGGCGCTGGATAAATGTGTGGCGTCGCTGAAGGAGCAGTTGGGGATTGGGGAGGTGGACCTGGCGGTGGTGTTTGTTTCGGCGCACCACGGGCAGGGGTACGACGAGATACCCAGGCTGCTGCAACAGCGGTTGAAGGTGAAAAACCTGGTGGGATGCTCGGCGGGGGGTGTGATAGGCGGAGGGCACGAGATTGAGCAGAGGCCGGGGCTGTCGGTGACGGCGGCGGTGCTGCCGAATGTGGAGATGGCGCCATTTCATATAAACGAGGAGAGCCTGCCGGACCTGGACGCGAGCCCGGACAAGTGGCACACGGCGGCGCGGACGTCGCCGGAGAAGAAGCCGCAGTTCCTTTTGCTTACGGACCCGTTCAGCATTCGCAGCGAGAACTTGATTTTGGGGCTGGACTACGCCTTTGATGGGGCGGTGAAGATTGGTGGGATGGCCAGCGGTGGGAGGCAGCAGGGTGGCAACGCGCTGTTTTTGGGCGATAAGGTGTATCACGACGGCGCGGTGGGCGTGGCGTTCCACGGGGACGTGGTCATAGACCCTATTGTGGCGCAGGGGTGCCGGCCTGTGGGGAAGCCTATGCGCATCACCAAGGCACAGAACAACATTTTGCTGGAGTTGGACGGGCGGCCCACGCTGGAGGCGCTGCAGAACGTGTATAAGGGGCTGAGCGAACGGGACCAGCAGCTCGCGAGGCACTCGTTATTCCTGGGCATTTGCATGGACGAGTTTAAGGACGAGCCGAAGCAGGGGGACTTTCTGATTCGGAATATTGTGGGGATGGAGCCGAAGCTGGGAGCGCTGGCCATAGGGGAGATGCTGCGGGAGGGGCAGATAGTGCAGTTCCATTTGAGGGACGCGCATACTTCGGCGGAGGACCTGTCGCAGCTGCTGAGGCGCTATACCGAGGGCGGCGGCGCGGCGCAGGCGACGGGGGCGCTGTTGTTTTCTTGCCTGGGGCGCGGGATGTATTTATACGGCCGGCCCGACCATGACACGGACCTGTTTCGCGGCGCGGTAGGGAATGTGCCGCTGGGCGGGTTTTTCTGCAATGGGGAGATAGGGCCGGTAGGCGGGGTGACGTACTTGCACGGGTACACCAGCTCCTTTGGGATTTTCCGGCCCAGGAAGGGGGAGAAGGGCAAGGGGTAGGGGGGCTTTGCATGGAAATTGGGGTGTGGCCTCATTCGGGGCCACCATCCCCTGTGCCCCCTTCCTTTCAACGCTTGATGCAGATTACATTTCTCTTCATAAGCGCAGCCCCCTCATCACCCTTTGTCTCGCCACGGCGAGCTTGCAGCCCTCTTCTCCCGACTACGGGAGAAGAGGGAAAGAAAAAAGAACTACCACAACCCCCTCCTTCGACATACTCAGGACAGCGTCTAACTCCCCCTTCGCCTTCCAGGCCGAATGGGGAGGACCAGATGGGAGCAGGCCCAAAGGCCCTCTCTGGGATGTAACGCCTCATATCTGCTTCCGGACCAGGGGTACACTGAGTTTTCGTACAAAGCCAGTAGGAGGGGAGAATTGACATGTCCCTGATGCGCCGTTTTTCACGCGACGGCATGAAGTGTCGTTGACAGACTTGCTTTGGGATTTCTTGAGTGCGCGGGAAATGACGGATAAAAAAGGCGCCGCGACCGCGCCCTTACACAATAAGGCAGGACTTGGCCCTGGGGATGACTAACCTTTAGCTAGGTTTGCCGACTTTGGATACCAGCTTTAATTCCTCGACGAGGCTCCAGAGCTGATGCCATGTCTCGTCCTCGATGAAGATGCCGTCTGTGAGGCGCTGCTGCTCGGTAAGATACTCGATTTCGCCGGGGTAAAGGACGCGTTCGAAACCCTGGGCCGGCTTGGAGCTTTTGACGAATCGTGCGAAGTCTGATATTTCGCGTTTGAAGTCGTCCAAGGGGCGGAAGTTGGCGACGTTGAAGACGGCGATGAACCAGCCGTCGTTGTGCTTGCCCTGAGGGTCGAGGCCGAAGCCCAGGCCGGTGAGGATGCCGGAGAACATTTCGACCATGAAGGAGAGGCCGTAGCCTTTGTGGCCCTGGTCGGCGCCGACGGGGAGGATGGCGCCGCCGTCGAAGTAGTCGTGGGGGTTGGTGGTGGGATTGCCGCGCTTGTCGATAACCCAGCCCTGGGGGATGGGTTCATTTCGGTTGATGGCGAGGCTTATTTTGCCGGCGGCGACGGCGCTGGTGGCCATGTCCAGGATGATAGGGCCGGGGAGGTCGCTGGGGACGGCGATGCAGAGGGGATTAGTGCCGAGGCGCCGCTCGCGGCCGCCAAAGGGGGCGACGGCCTTGGGGCCTCGACCGGAGTCGGCGGTGATCATGCCGATCATGCCCTGAGCGGCGGCCATGGCGGGGTAGTCGCCGAGTCGTCCGATGTGGCTCTGGTAGAAGACGGTGAGGGCGGCGACACCGGTCTTTTTAGCCTTGTCGATGGCCATCTGCATTGCCCGCTCGGTGACGACGTAGCCGAAGCCCCAGTGGCCGTCGATGCGGGCGGTGGAGGGGGTCTCGTCGAGGACTTCGAAGGGAGCGCCGGGGACGATGTGGCCTTTTTTGATTCGGTCGGCGTAGGTGGGGACCTGGATGACGCCGTGGGAGTCGTGGCCGACGAGGTTGGCTTTGACAACGTGGGTGGAGACGGTGTGGGCTTCGTGGTGGGAGGCGCCGAGGGCGCGGAAGATGTGGTAGGAGAGGGTGTGGAGATAGGTGTGGGTCAGAGTGGGCACGAGGGCCTCCTGCGAGTGTCGGTTTAATAGTACCAGCCATCGTCCATGAGGGACACCATGCCCTTCCTCCACGACCCCCATCCCCTCGGCAAGCTCAGGGCAGGCTCTAATCTAACCCCAGAAACCGAGCAAATGAGGAAAGATAGCAGTGGCAGGCGGCATTGATACAGCATCGTTGAGCTAGGGTTTCACCCTCATCTCGCCACGGCGAGTCTTCGACCTTCACCTTGTCTCGTCAAGGGAGAAGGAAGTTTCTTAGAAGCAGTCAGTACTTACATACGCCTCTAACCTCAATTAACACCAGTCGTTCAGAGGAGGAAGGAATCACAGGAGATGTCGTACAGACATGACTAGGATGTAATAGGGGCCCTCGTCCACAAGGAGAGGGCCCCTTTATAATCCGTCAACAAGTAATTGAGAAGGCGATGCCTAGCCGTGGGAGGTGGCGCCGGCGGCCATTTGGGCTAGCATGGCTTGGAGGGCGGCCTGGTCGGGGCCGACGAAGGGTTCCACGTTGGGGATGTTGGCCATGGCCTTGAGGAGTTCCTCGGTGTGGCCGTGGGCGGGAGGCAGGTGGGTGCTGAGGATGGTCTTGACGTTCAGCTTTCGGATGCCTTCTAGAAGGCTGGCGAACTTCTTCTGGTCGACGTTGACGGACCAGGGGTGGTTGGAGTTGTTCCAAGTGTTGAAGCCCCGAATGAAGTCCGGCTGTGGGACGGTGAAGGGGTCTTCGGTGGGGGAAGGGAGGAAGGCGCCGAAGGAATCCACAGTGAAGATGGAGGAGGTCTTGGCGTCGTAGAGGCCCTGGGTGGCGGCGGAGTCGAAGAGGGGAGGCCGAAGGGCGGTGAGATGGCGATCGCCGGCGCTGAAGGACTGGCCGTGGTTGAGGAGGTAGACGCGGGGCAGGGGGACCTCGAACTCGGCGGAAAGCTTGCCGACGCCGACGAAGTTGGTGACGAGGCGGGCGTTAGGGAAGTTATCCAGGACGGCCTTGACGTTTCCGCCGTGCTCGCCGTCCTCGTGGGTCATGAAGAGCCACTTGAGGTCTTTGGGGTCGATGAGGGACTTGAGGGCGGAGAGGAATTGCTCTCGGACGACAGGGGCGGAGGTGTCGACGAGAACAGGCTCCTTGGCCTTGATGAGGTAGGCGTTAATTGGCAAGGCGCCGAGCATGGGGATAGGGAAGAAAAGAGGGATAACGTAGGTATCGGCGTTAGCCTTGTAGGGCTTGGAAATTTGGGGCTGCATGCGGAACTCCTCTATTAATGGTTATTAGTCGACAAACTATGCACGTAAATCTGTCCTTTACTTAATCGGGATACCATCCCCTTAGTCCCTTTCCCGACTGCATCGGGACTGAGTACAGCCTGCTGGAAGGGAAAGGAAAAGTAAGAGCACCTCATCCCCCTCCTTCGGCCAGGCTCAGGACGGCGTCTAACTCCCTTCCCGATTGGCATCGGGATTTCGGTCGCTTGGGCGACCTCAACTTCTTCAAGGTAGGAGAAGAGGGAGAACCAGATGGGTGAAGCTGGAAGCGCACTGCAGCGATCGGCAGCGTGAGGCAAGAATTGCGTGTTCTTGGAACTCATCCGTTTGTAAGGCCGGGGCGGATTTGTAAAGGTCAGGTATTAATGCAAAGTGCCACAAGAAATTATACGGGCCAATCCTCCAATCGAAGAGACATATCCCAGAACTGATATTCGTAGCGTAGGCTGGTGAGGTAAGCGTCTTCCATGAGCTGCAGGACTCGCGGGCTTTGGGCCTTGGCGACGTCGTTGGTATGGCGTCGGAGCCAGTAGCCGAGGGTTTTGAAATCGGGGGAGGAGTACATTTCGATCCACTGGTGATACAGGTCCTTCGGCTGCGTCCGAGCACGGCCTTCGCTCAGGACTCGCCCCGATTGCATTGGGGCTCGGCCCCCGCCCTGATGAGCGGAAGTGGATTTTGTGAGGTGATGGCCGATTTCCCAGTAGCCCCACTGGCAGGGGAGTAGGGCGGCGACGAGTTCGGCGTACGTACTATGGTAGGCGACGGCGAGGAGGAAGTTAACGTAGGCGAGGGTGGTGGGAGCGATGGGGGTGGCCTCAAGCTGGCGCCGGGAGATGCCAAACTGGGCGCAGTACTGGCGGTGGAGGTCCATCTCGGTGTTGAGGGTCTCGTGGAGGAGTTTGGCGAACCAACCCTGGGCGTTCAGGGTGGGGGCTTTGGCGGAGGCGAGAGCGAGGACGCGGCTGTAGTCGATGAGGTAGAGGTAGTCCTGGCGGACATAGAACTTGAACTTTTCGACATCCAGGTCGCCGCGGCCAATGCCAGTGATGAAGGGATGTTTGAGGATGGCGCGGCGAAGGCGGGAGGCTTTTTTCTCGATGGCGGCGGTGAAGGACATGGGGGGATTATAAGGGATGGGTAGGAGGGAAGCGCTACAGGCTGGACTGGCTTTGGGAGCCATCGCTAAACGTTGCAAAGGTGGATGGGCTAACCTAGTATGAGGATGGCTAGGGGGTATGGTTTGGTTAGAAAGCCATCAATATTTAAGAAGCTGGAGACCGTGGTGGGAAAGGGGTATGTGATTTCCCATCCCGACGACCTGCTGGTCTTTGAGTATGACGGGTCGATAGATAAGGCTGTGCCGCAGGCGGTGGTGTTTCCGGTGTCGATGGAGGAGGTGAGGAGGGTGGTGGCGGTGGCGCAAGAATTCGACGTGGCGGTGGTGGGAAGGGGGTCGGGGACGGGGCTGAGCGGCGGGGCCATCGCGTCGGCGGGCGGGTTGCAGGTGGCGCTGACTCGGATGAACCGGATATTAGAGATGGACGTGGAGAACCGGCTGGCGGTGGTAGAGCCGGGGGTTATTAATCTACAGCTCGATGAGGCGGCGCGGAAGCACGGGTTGAGATATGCGCCGGACCCGTCGAGCCAGCGGGCGTGCAGCATCGGCGGGAACGTGGCGGAGAACGCGGGCGGGCCGCACTGCCTGGCCTACGGCGTGACCAGCAACCACGTGCTGGGGCTGGAGGTGGCGCTGGAGGACGGGAGCGTTACGTGGCTGGGGGGTCGGACGAGGGAGACGGTGGGGTATGACTTGCGGGGCGTGTTCGTGGGGTCGGAGGGGACGTTTGGAATCGCGACCAAGGCTGTCGTGCGGCTGCTGGCGGCGCCGCCGTCGATTAAGACCTACATGGCGGTGTTCAGGGACATAGAGTCGGCGTGCGAGGCGGTGTCGTCGGTCATCGGCAAAGGGATGGTGCCGGCGGCGATGGAGATGATCGACGCGCTAACTATCAAGGCGGTGCAGAACTTGCACGACATGGGGCTGCCGAAGGACGCGGGGTGTGTGCTGCTGGTGGAGGTGGAGGGGCTGCGGGAGGAGGTGGAGGAGATGGGTGGGGAAGTGGAGGGGGTGCTGAGGAAGTCGGGGTCGAGGGAGGTACGGTGGGCGGAGTCGGCGGCGGAGAGGGAGCGGCTGTGGAGGGCGAGGAAGGGTGCGCTGGGGGCGCTGGGGAGCCTGGCGCCGAACTATTATTTGGTGGACGGAGTGGCGCCTCGGACGAAGCTAGCATCGGTGTTGCGGCAGGTGTCGGAGATAAGCGAACGGTATAAGACGCCTATCGCCAACGTATTTCACGCGGGAGATGGGAACTTGCACCCGTGCATACTGTTCGACGAGCGGGAGGCGGGGTCGGTGGAACGGGTTATCGAGGTGGGCGGCGAGATATTGAAGGTTTGTGTGGAGGCGGGAGGGAGCCTGAGCGGGGAGCACGGGATAGGGTTGGAGAAGAAGGCGTATATGCCGCTGGTGTTCAGCGAGGAGGATATGTCGGTGATGCGGCTGGTGCGGGAGGGGTTTTCGCCGTCGGGGAGGTTTAATCCGGGGAAGATTTTCCCGGGTGGACCGATGGATGGGGACGATATAGATGTGAGGGCGATGCAGAAGCGGGCGGTGTCGGTGGCGGGGCCAGGGGCGCATGTGTAGGACGAGAGGGGCATGAGAGTTAACCCCCCATCCTTTATCCTTCCCCCACAAGGAGGGAAGATAAGAAGCCTAGAGACGCGTTGGCGTGATACCTGTCTCCTGTTCATAGGGTTTCACCCCTCATCTCTCCACGGCGAGTCTTCGACCTGCGCCTTCTCCCACAAGGGGAGAAGGAATGTTGTGGCTGGCTAATGCAACGTCCCTCCCTATTGCAATCCTTAAAGACTGCTCTACAGGGGAAAGAGGTTATTTATCAGAAGAAGCGCGCCGACTATTCCGTCGATGGGGTGGAGGCGGGAGTGGTGGTGATGCCGGGGTCGGTGGAGGAGGCGGCCAGTGTTGTGGAGGCGGCAGGTCGGGAGGGAGCGTCGGTGGTGGCGTATGGAGGCGGGACGAAGATGGGGATGGGGAATCGGCCTCGGGGAGTGGATGTGGTGCTGGGGATGGAGAGGCTGAATCGGATGGTGGACCACCAGCCCGGAGACATGACGGCGACGTTTGAGGCGGGGGTGCCGCTGTCGGAGGCTAATCGGAGGCTGGGGGAGAAGGGGCAATGGCTGCCGCTGCAGTCGCCGATGCCGGAGAGGGCGACTATAGGCGGCATACTGGCGACGGCGTACAGCGGGCCGATGGCGTTGGGGTATGGGCTGCCTCGGGACTGGGTTATCGGCATGAGGGTGGTCAACGCCGACGGGCGGGTGACGAAGAGCGGGGGCAAGGTGGTGAAGAACGTGACGGGGTACGACCTACATAAGCTATATACGGGATCGTTGGGGACGCTGGGGATAATCTTAGAGGCGACTTCTAAGGTGGCGCCTCGGCCACAAGTGAGCCGGACGCTGGTGGCGAGGTTTGGTTTTTGCAGGGAGGCGTTGGAGGCGAGTCGAGGGCTGCTGAAGGATTACGCGTCGCCGCAAGCTTTGGTGGTGGTGAATGGAGTGGTGGGTAATCTGGTGGGCCTGGGGGATGGGTGGACGGCGGTGGTGATGGTGGAGGGGAGGAGTGTTGGGGTGGAGACGAGGGTGGTGAAAGCGAGGGAGTACCTGGGAGAAAGAATGGAGGAGGTGGACGAGGGCATTTGGCAAAGGCTGGTGGACATGCCGTGGCGTGAGAAGGACGGGCCGACGGTGTGCGTGAGATATAACGTGACGACATCGAAGGTAGGGGAGGCGATGGAGAGCGCGGGAGCAGAGGATGGTGTAATAGTGGATGTAGGTATGGGGGTAGTACGGCGGCTGTGGTGGATGGAGGGAGATATTTCAAAGAATGACTTGAATATGGTCGCGGGAAGAGGAGAGTGGGTGGTGGAGCGGTGTCCGCCGGGGCTGAAGGAGGGGATAGATGTATGGGGCGAAGCGGCATCGGTGGAGCTGATGCGTCGAGTGAAGGCGAAGCTGGACCCGAAGGGCATTCTTAGCCCGGGCCGGTTTGTGGGAGGGATTTAGGTGGTCGAGGTCAAGAAGGCACCCTTGATTGAATTTGGGCCGAGGGAAGAGGACTTATATCGCTGCGTGCATTGCGGACTGTGCCTGAGCGCGTGCCCGACGTATATGGAGACGGGGTTGGAGACGGAGTCACCGAGGGGTCGGATTGCGCTGATGAAGGCGGTGAAGGAGGGCCGGCTGGGAGTGACGCCTCGGGTGGCGTCGCACTGGGAGATGTGTCTGGCGTGCCGGGCCTGCGAGGCGGTGTGTCCTTCGGGGGTGCCGTATGGTCGGCTTATCGAGGACACACGGGCGGAGGTGGTGCGGCAGGGGAGGCTATCGTGGCGCGCGAGGCTGGCACAGGCGATATTTTTACGAGGCGTGCTACCGAGGCCGTGGCTGCTGAGGGCAGGGATGAGGGCATTGTGGCTGTATCAGAGGTTAGGGTTGCAGTGGGTGGTGAGGAGAAGCAGAGTGTTGCGGGTGATGCCGGGTGGAGTGGCGGAGATGGAGGAGCAGCTGCCCAAGATACCCTCTCGGTTTTTTGAACCCCGACGGGAGGTGCATGGGGCGATGGGGGAGAAGAGGATGCGGGTGGGGCTGCTATCGGGGTGTGTGATGCCGCTGATGCAGTCGGGGGCGATGGATGCGTCGGTGCGGGTGCTGCAGAGGAACGGCTGCGAGGTAGCAGTGTCGATGGGGCAAGGGTGCTGCGGTGCGCTGAATCTGCACAGCGGGGACGTGGAGACGGCGCGTCGGATGGCGCGTCGAAATATCGACGTGTTTTTGGAAGCGGGGGTGGAGAAGGTAGTGGTGGCGTCGGCGGGATGCGGCTCGACGATGAAGGAGTACGGGCAGTTATTTGAGGGCGACGCCGAGTACGCCGAGAGGGCGCGTCGGTTGGGGAAGATGACAGTTGACATAACGGAGCTGCTGGCGTCGCTGCCGCTGAAGGGGCCGTCGCGAGAGATGAAGGTGCGGGTGACGTACCAGGACCCGTGTCACCTGGCCCACGCGCAGCGGATTACGGAGGTGCCCCGGCAGGTGCTGAGGTCGATACCGGGGTTGGAGCTAGTGGAGATGGAGAACGCCAGCCGGTGCTGCGGGGCGGCCGGGATATATTCGGTGACGCAGGCGGAGATGTCGAGGCGGCTGGTGGAGCGAAAGGTGGAGTGGGTGAGGGCGTCGGGGGCGGAGGTGGTGGCGACGGCGAACCCGGGGTGCATGATGCAGTTGGAGGCGGGGCTACGAAGGACGGGGTCGAAGGCGCGGGTGCGGCACGTGGTGGAGGTGGTGGAGGAGGCGTACGGGGGAGGAGAGAGCTAAGTGGGGGGTTGGTGGTGAGCATAGATCCTTCGCAGGCTCAGGATGACAGGACTTGTTTTATTATCTGACCTCGGAATGATTGGCCGACGCTTATGGGAAGATGTGGGTGGCGGGAATGGAATGTAATGTCAGCGGACGGCACGGTGAGGTTTCTCGACTTCGCTCGAAATGACTTAAACGCAATCTGACGACTGCTTGAGCAGCGAACTTAGCAGCTAAGGCGACTTGCTACGCGCTGGCGCCAGCCTTTTTCTCCAGTTGGGTGATGCGGTCCTGCAGGGCTTTTACTTCCTTGTCGGAGGGGGCTGGCTGCTCTTTGATTTTTGCCTCGACGTACTTTTGAAGCAGGGCGGCGGCGTGGTCCATGGTCTTTTGTACTTCAGCGTTGACTTTTTTGATGGTGTCGAAGTCGTGGGAGTCGTTGGGGGCGAGGACTTCGGTGCGCCAGTTGGCGAGCTGGGTCCAAAAGCCAAAGACGACGGTGCGGAGCTGGGACTGGTCGGACGCGGCGTTGGAGATGCGCTTGAGAGGGTCGATGAAGAAGAGGCCGAGGGTAGTGGCGAGGCCGCCGGCGCCGAACATGGCGGTGAACTGCTCCTGGCCTTTGAAGAGGCCGACGACGGCGGCTAGAACTAACAGGCCGATGCCGACGCCGAAGAGAGACACGTTAAGCCAGGTAAAGATTGTGAAGGAGCTTTTAGGGAGGTCCAGGGAGGAGAGGAGCATAACCTTGGCTTCCTCTCGGGACAGGCCGGGGAAGACCTCTTCGACCTCCTGGACTTTGCGCTTGACCTCGGCTTTGGCCTGCTCCTGCTCAGCCTTTGGCAGGTCTTTCAGCAACTCGTCCAGTATTTTGTTGGGGTCTTCGCGGTACTCCTGCCGAAGGGACTTGTTGGTAAGAATGTCCCCGACGGTGGACTGCACTCTCATCTGGCGCATGTCGAGGCGGGGGTCATCCTGTGGCGGCATGATTCATAACCTCCAAAGGGACCAATTAGCGTCTGTACTATACCACTGACGAAGAGCCGCCATCTATGTTCATGGATGTGCCAGTGAGGTAACTGGCGCGGTCGGAGGCGAGGAAGGCGATGACATCGCCGGCCTCGGCGGCCTCGCCGACGCGGCCCAGGGGGACGCCGCGCTGCTTGGCCTGCTGGGCGTAGAAGTTGTCGAGGGTGAGGCCGGGGTCTTTCTTCTGCATTTCGCGAAATCGACGCTCCTGCTGGCCGCTTTTTATAACGCCGATGCAAACAGTATTTACCAGAATGTTGTCTTTGGCGAGGTCTTTGGAGAGGGCCTTGGTGAGGGCAATGCCTGCGGCGCGGCTGACGGAGGTGGGGACGGAGGCGGCGGTGGGGGCCTTGCCGCCGATGTTGGTGACGTTGATGATTCGACCGCCGCCAGCCTTTCGCATGTGGGGGAGGGCGGCGCGGGCGAATCGGACGGCGGCCATGAGCTTGAGGTCCAGGTCGTCGGACCAGGCCTGGTCGTCGACGCTTTCGAAGGTGCCGCCGGCGGACTGGCCGGCGTTGTTAACGACGATGTCCAGGCGGCCGAAGGCTTTCACCGTCTCGTTGACGATACGCTTAACGTCATCGGCCTTGGAGACATCGCCGGAGACGGGGTGGACCTTGCCGCCGGTCTTTTTCTTTAGCTCGTCGGCGGCCTGCTGGAGGACATCTTTTCGCCGGGCGCAGATAACGACGCTGGCGCCTTCCTGGGCGAGGCGGGCGGCGGCGGCCTTGCCGATGCCTTCGCTGCCGCCGGTGATGATGGCGACTTTGCCTTTGAGTCCTAGGTCCATGGCGGGGCCTCCTTAGCGTCTTATCAGATGTAATCGTTTATTACGAAGCAAGCGTCGCTTCTATACGGGACCACCTCATCACCCTTTATCCCTCTTCTACTTTCTGAGAAGAGGGAAGAGAAAGATAAAACACCACAACCCCCTCTAACTCCCCCTTCGTCCCTCGGGGGGGTACTCGGGACAGGCTCTTCCAGGCCGAAGGGGGAGAACTAGACCAGCCCCCACCCCGTCTGATTGGATGGCTCGTAGCTTCTCATAAATTAGCCCATCATGGAAGAGAAGAAGGCTCATGGCTTTCTTCAATGTGTATCAGGCGTTTAAGGGAGAAAGGACTAGATGTGAGAGGAGGCCTCACCGCTCTACGAGTTCTAATACCCGCAAGCAAAATAAGATCTTCAGGCTGTTGTCATAGATTGAATTGGGGTTCTGTGTAACCCCTCTCTTTTCTGTATATCTGGATACGACTGCACAGGGAGTCCATCACCAGAATGTTGTCGTCAGGGTCGATGGCGATGGCGATGGGGCGCCGGAAGGGCCACTCCACCGAGGTGTCGGCGTGGCGGCGGGCTTTTAGCATGTCAGGACTCGCTGATATGTACCGTGCGCCGAACTTGGAAAGCTCGCGGGCGTCGCCGTGGAGGGAGGTTATGAACTCGGCATCAGGATTGAAGATCTGGACGCGGTTGTTTCCCCAATCGGCGACGTAGACGTCGCCGTCGCTGTCAACAGCCACTCCAGTGGGGGAGCGCAACTGGCCCGGGCCGGGCCCTGACGCGCCGAACTGGAGCAGGAAAGCGCCATCGGGTGAGAACTTCTGGACTCGATCGTTGCCCCAGTCGGCGACGTACACATTGCCCTGGCGGTCTAGGTGGATGCCGAAGGGGCTGTCGAGATCCCCCGGCCCGCTGCCCTTGCCTCCCCATACGGCTAGATGCTGGCCGTCTTTGGAGAACTTTTGAATTCGATGGTTGCGGCTTTCCGAAATATAGACGTTGTCGTCATCATCAAGCCGAATGCCTGCCGCGCCTCCAAGCTGCCCCGGGGCGCTTCCGGCCTCTCCCCATTTTGTTACGAAGGCCCGGTCCCTGGTAAATACCGACACCCTGTTCAAATACTCGTCGGTTACGTAGACATTGCCTGAGCTGTCTCGGGCGATGCCGGCGGGCCAGATGAACTGGCCATCCCCGCTGCCTATGGCGCCGGTCTCGCCGATTTTCGAGTCGTTTTCCAAATCCCACTGGGTCCATCGTTGGAAGAAGGTGCCGAAATAGGTGTCGGCGCCGGTGCTTCGGCTCACCACATAGACGACGCCTTTTTCCGCGAGGGCGATGTCCATAGGGCCGTTGCACATCTGAAGCCCGCCGACGCAGTGGCTGTAGGAGTAGGTGCGTCCGGCGACGGTCTTAGTCAGAGCCATGTTGTTTCCTCATCGGATTGCGAGATGTAAAAATGCCTTAGCAGAACTGGTATTCCCTGGTGGACGCTATAAGTTGCAGCATCTCGCCGACTCGCTGCTGGAAGGCGTGGCGGTCGGCGGCGGTGACGCCTTTGGGGAGAGGCCCCGCGGCTTTGGCGTGGGCGACCAGCTCTTTTCGGGTTTCCTGGCCCACCCTGACCTCGCCAAGGAGCCTAAGACATCCGTCCACCAGACCCTCCTCGCTGAGCGGACGCTCTTTGCTCAGGCTATCCACAATAGAGCCAACGCCGGGGTAGGAGGTGTTCCCTAACCTTTCGGCCATGAAGTTGACCCTGCGCACCAGGGAGCCGGTGTTAATCCACTCGGCGCCGGTGTGCCAGCCCTCTACGCTGGGAGGGTCCAGGACTTCCTGCCCTTGATAGCCGGTCTCGAAGGCCAACTGCATGTGGCTGGGGTCCGGCCCGTCGACACCGCCGGCTATCTTGGTGGTGCCGACGACGACTTCGATGGGACTCTTAACTTTGGCAAACCACACTTTTTCATCTTTAAAAAAGTCCGAGTTAAACAGGAAGCGAAGGGTAGGTTTTAGCTCAAAATTTGAGTCTTTAAACACCTTAGCAATGGCGTCCACAGCCTTGGGGTTCTTGGAAGGAATGTCCAGCCAGGAAGGGACCTGCACTTCATCTTCCACAAAGAAGTTGTACAGGTGACGGGCTATGAACTTATGGCAGGAGGTCTCTTCCAGGATGATGTTTATGATGTCCTCGCCGTTGAAGCGGCCGGTACGTCCAAGGAAGGTTTTGTCGCCGTTGTCATGGTCCTCAGCCCGGTACTCGAACTCCCAGTACCACCTTCCGTAGGGATTGCGAGGAAGCTTGGGCTTCATGGTCCAGCCGGTAAAGGCCGTGGCTGCCATCTTGACGTCGTCTTCGGTATAGTGGCCTTGTCCCATGGAGAAGAGTTCCAAAAGTTCCCTGCCCCAGTTCTCGTTGGGGGCAGTCCGATGGTTCTGATTGTTGTCCAGCCAGTAAAGCATGGCGGGGTCTTTGGAGAGGCGGATGAGGATGTCTCGATAGTTGCCCATGCCTTGATGGCGGAACATGTCTAGCTGGCGAAGCATCTGAGGCGGGTTGTCTACCTTTGCGTTACCTGTGGCAAAGACCATGTGCCAAAAAAGGGTCATCTTCTCCTCGAGAGGTCGAGGGGAGTTCATAAAACAGTAAAGAACCGCCATCTGAGCGGAGGGAGGGTTCTCCGGTTTCTCGGCCAGGGGGTGGTATCGGTGGAGAAGCCTGGTATCTATGCCGGGTATGCCGTGGGACGCCGGGTCTACCAGCTCCTCCACCGTGGCCTCATAGCCTTTGGCGGCATAGGACTTAATCATCTCGTAAGGAGCGCCAAATCCAGCCCGCCTTATCAGGTGAGCAATCAGTCCAATGTCTCTTCCCATAAGCCAACCTCAGAGTCAGATATAATAGCTGAGGGAAAGCTAGCATTGGGCGACTCACAGTGTCAATCAGGGGGATTACCGCACAGGCGCTGGGCTTGACGCTTTTGTGGGGCCTATGCTAAAAACAGATTCAGACAAATCAAGTTGCTGGCAGGAAAGATGCCTTTAATAGAGTACGGGTGTTACAAATGCCGGGAGGTGAGTGAGGTCCTGGTGAAGGACCGGAACAACATACCTGACACCGCTAAATGTGAATACTGCGGCAGCGAGGAGACTACTCGTCTAATATCGCAGGTGAACTACAAGGTGCAAAAGAAGGCGAAGTATAACGACGACTTCCTGGGGAAGGCTTTGCCGGCGATGCGGAAGAAGAAGGAGACGGCGGAGTTTTTTGCCGAGGGGAAGGGGTCTGACGACTCGAAGATGTTTGAGCTAGGGGAACAGATTGGGGGGAAGATAGATAACATGATTGAGAAGAATATTTTTAGACGGAAGAAGTAGACGCTGGGTCTTGCCAAGGAAGCGCCCCGATTTTTGTCGGGGCGCTTCCTTTTTGGAATTGCTTAGCAACCTTAAACAGGGAAGCCAGCCTTGTTTCTAATCGGTATACCATCCCCTTTGTCCCCTTTCCCGACTGCATCGGGACAGAGTACAGCCTGCTGGAAGGGGAAGAATAAATTAGGCTCACCTCATCACCCTCCTTCGGCCAGGCTCAGGACGGCGTCTAGCTCCCTCTTCTCCTTGGACAACAGGAGAAGAGGGAGAACCAGATGGGAGAATTACAGCACTGAGCGCTATTCGTATCGGAGGGCTTCGGCGGGGTGGATGCCGGCGGCCTGGCGGGCGGGGAGGATGGTGGTGATGACGGAGAAGATGTAGGCGATGCCGACGATGAGGCTTACCTGGAGCCAGGGGACGGAGAAGGTGACGCCCTGGAAGTCGTCTTGGATGTCCTCGACGATGTTGTAGGAGATGATGCTGCCCAGGGCTATGCCAAGGGCGATGCCCAAGAGGGCTATGAAGGAGGACTCCAGGAAGAAGCCAAACTGGATCATGCCTTTTCGATAGCCGATGGCGCGGAGGACGCCGATTTGCTGCCGGCGCTCCACCACGGCGCGCAGGCTTATGACGCCCAGGGCGGCCACGCCGACGACGAGGCCGAGGCCCATGAAGGCGGTGAAGAGGTTGTTAAAGGCTCGGTTGGCGGACACCTGGTCGTCGATGAGCTCTTCCAGGACATCGGACTCCATGCCGTTGGACAGGAAAGCGGATTCAAGTTTTCTAGCAGTGGAGGGGATGTCTACGCCGGGGGAGGTCCTGAAGCGGTAGGTGGTGACGGGTATGGGGAAGGGCAAAGCGTCGTCGACAGCTTGCTTGGAGACGATGAGGCCGCTGGGGTTGTCGGTGGTGAAGTCCAGGACGGCGATGATGGTCAGGTTGAGGTCAATGTCAGTGCGGGGCTCGAGGACCTCAATCTGGATAGGCTGCATAGAGGTGTCTTCTATAAAGAGGCCTTCAATGCGGAAGGTGCCGAAGCCCTCCTCGAACTCGCCGCCGGTGTCGCTAGGGACGATGGAGGAGTCGGCGACGGCGAGGGTGGGGTCTCGGCGTAGGGCCTCCCAGACCTCTTCGGCGGAGCTGTAGTCCGGCGACAGGATTTTGAATTCGTACCTGGTGGCGGCGAGGAAACCGTCGTCGACGGCCTGGATTTCGAGGCCGCGGAAGCGCTGCTCATCGGCGCCGGTCTGGCGGACCTGGGCCGGGGCGGTGACGTATCCGCCGATGGCCTCGAAATCGTTGATGTTCAGGTCTGGGTTGGCGGCGATGGCGGCATCGATGTCGTCGATGGGAGAAGTCGGGGCCACGGAAGCCTCGATATCCCAGTGGCCGGTGATCTCGTCAGCGTTGGCGAAGGCGTTGCCAAAGACGTTGGTGAGGATGGAGATAACGATGAGGGTGAAGATGACGAGGGCGAACATGGCGAGGGTGAGGCCGGTGCGGAACTTGGCGCTCATAGGATAGGCGACGGCGGTGACCAGGACGGGACGCAGCTTGCTAAATCGTCCCGTGAGAGCGACGGCAGCGCGCATGAGGAGGTCCGCGTTGTACATAACGGTCCAGACGGCGGCGGCGACCATGGAGATGCCGGAGATGAAGAACATCTCGAAGTCGGAGTCCAGGACACCGAGGACGGGCTCCATGGTGTCGAAAGGAAGTATCCAGTAGCCCAGCATGATAACGCCGATGAAGGTGAAGGCGAGACGGTCTATGACCTCGGGGCGGGGGACGGCGCGGCGGAAGGCGATGGGGAGGGTCATGGAGGCGCCGCAGATGAGGAGGAGGACGCCGATGATGCCGCCGGCGAGGCTTGAGTCGACGAAGGCATTGATAAGGACGGCAGTACCTCCCGCGAGGGTGAGGAGGCCGAAGGTGAGGGCGATGGAGGGCCATCTGAGAGCGGTGAGGCGGAGCATTAGGCCCAGGCCGACGATCATCAGGGAGCTGCCGATGGCGAAGGGGGCGAGCTGATCGCCGCTGATGCCGGCCCAAACGAGGAGGAGGCCGAGGAGGAGGGTGAGCCAGCCGCGTCGCAGATAGGGCCAGGAGACCCTGAAAAGGGCGGCAATGGCGTCGATTATCCAAATAGGGAAGGCAAGGACCCAGGCAAGGGCGGCACCGAGGAAGAGCAATCCCCTGGAGAACTGCTTGTGGACCAGGTCACGGGAGCCGTAGACGAGGAAATAGAAGGGGCGCAGGAGGGCTTTCAAGAGGCTGTAGGCGCGGCGGCCCAGGGAATCCTCGCCCTTGAGGACTATGGTCTCGGGGAGGTCACGGACGGCCTCGACGATGTTCATGCGGCTGACTCGATAGGCGGAGACGGCCACGGTGGCGAAGGTGATTATCATGCCGAGGCAGTAGGCGACGATGGCGCTGCGGGGTTCGACGTGATAGGTGAGGCTGAAGCCCTCCTCGATATCGGATAAGATGCGGTTGGCGAGGGCGACAATGCCGGCGCTTATAGCCAGTCCGATGGCGGTGCCGACGGCGGCGGCGAGGAGGTTATAGGCGGTGCCCTCAAAAACAAACATCTGAATCAAGTGGCTGCGCTTAGCGCCGACGGCGCGGGCCATGCCCATTTCGACACGGCGGGCGGCGGCTAGCATAACGAAGATGAGGAAGATGAGGAGGATGCCGACCATAACTGAGAAGAGGCCCATGATGATAAAGAAGGTGGTGACGCCGCTGCCAACCTCGTCAGCCAGGTCCAGGAAGCGGCGCTTAATCTCGAAGACGCTCATGTCCGAGAGGTCTTTGAACAGCAGGTCTGCCCTGGACTGGAGTTCCGGCTGGACGCCGGTGTCTAGCACGTCCAGGGCCTCGTCAGAAACGTCCTGATCGGAGAGGAGGCTGACGAGCTGACTGGAGACGATGGGGCGCTGCAGTTCCTCACGCAGAGAGGCGAAGTCTGATTTAAGCTCACCGCTGAGGGTCTGCTCTCGCGCTTGAATCAAGGCGAGGACGTCCTGGGAGGACAAGAGAGCCTTTAGCTGCTCTGCGACCTGGGGGTCGGCGAAGATGCCGCGAAGCCTGCGGGCGACGGCCTCGCTATGCTCGACGCCGGAGCGCTCGCCGCCCCGGTTGGAGACGGCGATGGCGTTAATCTGGCCTGGTTGATTAAGAAGTGCCTGTCCCTGGGCCAGGGTCATGACTACGGTAGAGTCTATGCCGGCAAGGCCGCCGTCCAGGATTATCGCGGCGACCTTGTAGTCGGCCTGGCGGCCACGGGCGAAGAGGCGGACGGTGTCGCCGGGTTGGGCGTCCAGCTCCTTAGCGGCCTCCTCGTTGATAAAGACGGAGTCGGGTGACAAGGCTTGGAGAGAGACGGGCTGGCCGGTTGGATCCAGGAAGTCGCCGAAGCCGACCGTGCGGGCGGGGTCGACGGCGGCGATGCGGCCCTGGCCTTCGGACAGGGAGGTGCGGGGGTTGAAGAGGGGGACGATCTCAGCGATATAGGGAACGAGGCCGTCGATGTCGTCGGAGCCTTCAAGCTGACGCTCGAGATCATCAAAGGTCTGGACAGGGAAGTAGGCCTCCTGTCCTCGACCGAACTGATCGGTGGCGCGGGTGGAGGCAAGGACCTCGTCGATAGTCCCGAGGCCGGTGACGGTCTCGTTGCGGATGGAGTAGCTGATGGTGTCGCCGGTGCCGAAGGCGGCGGCCATGATAAGGGCGCTGAGCATAGAGCCGACGACGATAAGGACGGTCTGAGCAGGCCT